>SKXF01000027.1 GCA_007128555.1 Clostridia bacterium
CCACCCGGGACTCAAAATACCGTTCACCCTCCATGACGGTCAGACCGTACTCAACCACCTGCGTTTCGCCCGTCTCAAGGGCCTCCGTTATGGCCTCCAGGTTGCGCCTCGCAGGCTCCGCAGGCAGAACGTCGGTGACCCGGCTCCCGACGAGCTGGTCAACGGGCAAATATAGCTTCTTCGGATCCCGGGTAATGACGTCGAGATAGACGCCCTGGCGGCTTACGCGCATCACAATGTCCGGCATCGCCGCCAGCATGGAACGGTTCAGGGATTCGCTCAGCCTCAGGGCCTCGTCTGCCCGCCGTCTCGCGGTCACATCGCGAAACGTCATGATGATCCCACGGACCCCAGAATCCGGGTTCCGTATGGGAGCCGCCTCGACCTCAAGTTCGATGGGACTCCCGTCCAGGGGCTCAAAGGTCATGAACGTGGAGGGCGCACGGGTCGGGCTCTCATCGAGGGCCCTCGAGACCATGTCCGCGACGCTCTCTCCGGTGGCCTTTCCCGCAGCGTCAAACACCTCGGATAGCGCCTGTCCCTGGGCCTCTTCAATCGAGCACCCGGTCAACCTCGAGCCGGCGTCGTTCATGAACGTAACACGTCCGTTGGCATCCACGGCGATCACCGCGTCGGCAATGCTTCTCAGAGCTGCTTCCAGGTGGAGAGCATCCTCCCGGGATTTTCGCCGCATGACGCGGATCTGGTCCCGCTGCGTCAGCACCACTTCCACCGTCCAGCCCCCTCCAATGCCAACGACGATGTAGCCTGCCAGGCCTGCAATGAACGAAGGCAGGTTGAAGGGCTCCGGCACCGTCCAGAAGAGATACAGCATCAGGAAGGTGCTGTACGCTGTGCTGAACAGGGCGCCGGGCCAGCGGCCCACACCGATCCCCCCCAGGATCAACACCAATCCCCATACACCTGCGGTGCCGGGACTGGGAACCTGACCAGGAATGATCCTATAGGTGATGTACAGCGCATAGGCTGCAAGAGCCACGACCGCCGGCCATTTCGCGACCTTGCTGAGATCTGCGGAAGGAGGTGACAACATCGCTGTTCCTTTCTGTACATCCCCCAGCAGGCCATACTGCAACCGTGCACGGGAGTTTCCTCTACCAGGCCTATCGTTGAACTGCTGATGACAGTTCACCGGGCAGTCACCACAGGGCGCTCACCCAATACCGCGGGACCCTCCAGGCACCCCATCCCAGGGGCTGAGGACGCCCAACGTGAAGCCCTTCCCTCATCTACGGGTCGTTCTGGCGCCACCTGCTGCCGATTGGGTAGACATCGGCAGGGATATTGTGATACTCAAGCTCGGTCAGATCAACGACCTCGCGATAACCCGGAGCATCAATGGGAACATTTGCTTCCGCCACCTGGCTCCAGTACGCCCGGTGATGGTTTCTGCTCTTTATGGGGATAATATCCAGGCCAGCCACATCGATTCCCACAGCCTCCAGGGAACTGGAATCGTTGGCGCCCCTGGTGCGATCCGCGACAACAACATGACGATTGCTTCCCAGGTTGATCCTCGCGACAAAACCGTCCTTGACCCTGGCCCCTTTGCCCATGGGTCCAACCAGTTCGTACTCGGGGCGGCCCATGAACTCGACGGTGCCGCTGATCTCAACCGGCTCACCCGAGTGGGGACCATACCAGCCACCGATTTTCATTGAAATGCGGTCGCCCACCTGTGCCGTAGCCTGCAGTTCAGCGGCAGCCCTGGGATCATGTATCCCATGGTGCGCCCAGTTCTCAGCTCCCTGCTCTATCAGTTCCCTGAGAACCCAGGTGCTGTCCCCGATCCGGTCCGCTCCGTCGGCAATGACAATGGGGCTCTGTCCGCTGGCTACCCGTTCCATCACCTGGGCGACGGCCTCCCTGTGATCTGGCAAACGGCGAGCAAAGGCGTCCCTGAAGCTCCAGCAGTAGTCCGATACGTCCTGGGCCACCCTGTCCGCAAGGACCTGATCGTCATGGGTGACGGCGATCACAAACATCCCGATATCCGGCACATCGCAGTACGCGAAACCGGTGCCAACAGAAACACCGTAGACACTGGGGTGTTTCTCCCATTCCCGGCAGCGATCGTAAATGTCCCTCATCGGGGTATCATCCGTGCCCTGGAACATGCTCGGCGACACCAGCCCGGGACGGCGCATCGCCTGGGTGGGGCAAAAATTGCCGCGCAGGGTTTCGACCATGCACTCAGCCGCCATCTCCCCGATCTGTTGAGAATCCACATGTGGGTATGTCTTGAGCACGAACACGGCATCGGTGACCTCGATCAACGCTTCATCCTCGTTAGCATGCATATCAAGCGTAACCATGATCGGAACTTCGTCGCCAACAACGTCACGCACCCGCCGACAGATCTCAGCCTCGGGCCTGGGCACGCCCTGCACAGCCATTGCCCCATGCAGTGCCAACAGAACGCCATCGACACGTCCCTCCGCGTTCAACCCCTGGGCAATCTCACCGGTGTACTTGTCAAAGCACTCGGTGGTGATCCACCCGGAAAAGGGGCCCGGAGCCTTTCGCGACTCCAGGATGGGAACCACCTCAGCGCCCTCTGCATCGAGAACCCTGAGGAAACCATTGATGTACGTGGGAATTCCACGGTTACCCTCAATCACTTCCCGGCCTCGCCTTGTGGCGGGTTCAAAACGTTCAACCGTCGTGGGTGTGTCAAGAAACGTCATGGTTTCATCGCTGAAACTGGCAATCGCAATACGCACTTTGCCCTCCTTTTTGCTGTTAGCCGACACGAACCGGGCCTAACCGCACACCTGTTCAATCACCCGCAAGAAATTACTCCCCAGGATCTTGATGATATCGCCATCGCTGTACCCGCGTGCCACGAGGCCCCGGGTCAGGTTGGGCACCTTGCTGGTATCCTCCAGGCCTTTCACGCTGGTAGGCACTCCGTCAAAATCCGAACCCAGGCCCACGTGATCCGCGCTTCCCGTCAGTTTCACCATGTGATCGATATGGTCAAGGACCGTCTCCACCGTGGCTTCCTCCGCCTTGGATCTCTCCTGCACATCTCCCTGTCGCAGCCTGTCGAAGTCGAGTTCTACGAGGAAGAAGGGGACATAGTTGACCCCGATCACGCCTCCCTTTTCCGCCAGGGCGAGGATCATCTCGTCGGTGAGATTGCGCATGGACCGGCACAGGGCGCGGCTATTGGAATGGGATGCGATCACCGGACCCTCTGCCACCTCCAGGGTGTCCCAGAACCCCCGGTCGGTCATGTGCGAAACGTCCACCAGGATACCGAGCTGCTCGCACTCGCGCACCACCTCGGATCCAAACTCCGTCAGCCCACTGCCAGACTGCTGCCATCCGACGCCATCGGCCAGCTCGTTGCGGTTGTTCCAGCAGAGCGTGAGGCGCCGCAGCCCCAGGCGGTGAAACACCCGCAGCCGTCGCAGGTCTCCCCCGAGGGCCTCTCCCCCCTCGAAGCCAATCAGCACCGAGATCTTCTCCCCGCGGTTCCGGCGGATCTCGGCTGCACAGGTGGCCAGCTCGAGGTGATCAGAGGCCTCAATCTCTGCCAGGCTGAAGCCCAGGACCTGGAGCATCCTTCCCGGAGCCATGGGATTATAGATGGGCTCCACGAAATGAGAAAACACCTGGCAGTCGATCCCGCCCTCGAGGAGCCTGGGCACATCGACATGGCCCTCCGTGGACCTGGCCGCCAGGCTCCGCCCCTGGCCGCTTCCCGTGTCAAAAGCCGAATCGGGCAATGTCGCCAAAACCGCATCACAGTGGAAGTCCACGACAAGGGCCTCGGCGTGAAGATCGTCCGCCCGTCTCCGCTGTCGCTCCGTTGTCGCATTCATCTGTCAACCTCCCTCGCGTAGGCTCGTTCCAGGCTGGCATAAGATCAGTAACTATCCCCGGGTTCAACGACCAGCTGTGGGGTGTCATCTGCCGGCCACCCACCCGACCACATGCTGAAACAAGACCTCAAGACGACGTTCAGATGGAGTAAAGATGCCCTCCCCGCTTGCCTACGCCTGCAGCTCCACCCTCTCATGGCTGCGTATACCCAACCGCTCAAGCTCCTCCAGGGAGGGTTCATAGATGCTCCTGCTCACCGGGATCTGCACGCCGCGCAGGTCGATCGTCCCGTCGGCGACCAGCTTGCACGCCACCGCAACGGGAAGCCCCGTGGTCCGAGCAATGGAGGAGAATCCCCCCGGTTCCCCGTAATCCAGGAAGGTCGAGAGCAGTTTCTTTCTCTGACCGTCGGGGTAGCGCACGAGATACTCATGGGTCATGACGACCATATCCCGTTCGTCCTCAGCATACACCAGCTTGTCGAGCATGAGCTGGGCAGTGACGTCGCGAGGCGAACCCTTGTCCTGCGGGATTTTCTCATCATCCAACAGCCCGAGCCATTCGATCCTCTCGAGGACCGCGGAATACCCGGGTACACCCAGGCACTCCGCCACCTGTGCCCGCAGATCCCCGTCATCCTGCACCTCGAGCATATGGGCCGTGAGCTGCCGGTAGGTCAGCCCCGCCAGATCGAGGAGATCCTCGTCCAGGGCACCCAGTTTCACCATGGCAGCCAGGGTCTCACACCATCCCACGTAC
>SKXF01000402.1 GCA_007128555.1 Clostridia bacterium
CCTGCGGGCCCTGGCCACCTCACATGTTCTCTCTCAGTTCCCGCAACTGCTAGCTCTTCCACCCTTCAGGTTGTGGGCCAATCCATCTGTTAAGCGTGGTTGACGGGGCCGCTCCCTCGAAACCCTGGATGCGAATCACTGCAAAGATCTTCGCCACGTGATCCTCAGGTTCCCTGCTCATGCTGATAGGTCCCGCTGTGGTGGAACTGTTGTGTCCAATATTCTGTCAGTTGAATTGGGATTTCATCTTACACCCCCGAACTATCAGCAGGAAATCGTCTATATAATCGAGAATAGTATGTACAAACGGAGAAGTGATCCCACACTGCATGCCTAGACGGACCACTGCAAGCAGATTGCCGATGCTTCACCCACGCCACACTGGCTATACCCCTGTGGGCTCGCTCGCGTTCCTTGAGGAGGGGGATATGTTTATGCAGAAGAGAAGTTTACTCGCCTGGTTACTCGCCATCGTGCTTGTTCTGGGAATGTTTGTGTTCCTGGGCTGCGCACCAGATACCGCAGTTGACGACCCGGAACCGGCGGAGGAGCCCGATGACGAGGAAGAAACCGAAGAGCCGGATGAAACCACGGCAGACGTCCAGGAGATAACTCTGGCTATCACACGTGATCCGGAATTTCTTGACCCTGCTCACCTGTCGTGGACGTCAGCTCACGGCGTAGCGAACAACATCTTCAACGGCCTGGTGAAGTGGGAAACGGGTACTTTCGAGATCGTACCCGACCTGGCCTATGACTGGGATATCTCGGAGGATGGCAGGACCTACACCTTCTACCTGCACGAGGGCGTTCAGTGGCACGGAGGATACGGGGAGTTCACGGCTGATGACGTGAAGTTCACCTTCGAGCGCGCGCTTGACCCCGAGACTGGGTCGCGCTGGGAAGGTCTGATCAATCTGATCACGGACATCGTGGTCGTTGACGATTACACCGTGGAGATCCATATAGAGGAGCCTTCACCCGTGTTCATCCACAACATGTCCGCATACAGGCCGGGCAAGATCATGTCACGGGCTGCATATGAAGACATAGGGGATGACTACAACTTCGAGCCGATAGGCACGGGGCCTTTCCAGTTCGAGCGTTGGATTCCGCACGAGGAAATCGTCCTGGTGGCTTTTGATGACTATTTCGAGGGCGCTCCCACGTTGAGAAAAGCTACTTTCCTTGTCATTGCGGAGGACACGGTCGGGGCCATGGCTCTTGAGGCCGGTGAAATCGACACCATGCTGGTTTCACTTGAGGAGATCTACGACAGGTTTGTGGCAGATCCGGACATCGTGGTCCAGGAACTGCCCTCCACCGGCACGCGCTACCTTCAGATCAAGACCGTGCTTGAGCCCTTCACCGACGTGCGGGTCCGCCAGGCCATGGCTCATGCGATTGACAGGCAGGCCATCGCTGACATGGTAGGAATGGGTACCCTGCCGCTCGTGACGCAGATCCCCCAGATGATGTTCGGCTACAGTGAGGACGTCCCCGTGCGCGAGTACGACCCCGAGCTGGCCAAGAGTCTCCTGGCCGAGGCCGGGTACCCGGACGGCTTCGACACGCAATACTACGGACGTGACATCGAAGTTGAGCGGGACGTGTTCACACTCATGCAGGCACAACTGGCCCAGGTGGGAATCAACGTTGAGTACGTCATGATGGACTCCACGGCCTGGATGACTGCCACAACGGCCGGCGAGTCGCCGCTGGCATGGCTGAGCTTAAGTGCAAGGTACGATCCCGACGCCATCCTGTCCGGCTTCTTCCACGGGGCCAGATCATCACCAGAAGGCCGGAACTTCACCTGGTGGGGTGGTGCTGATGATCTCATCGATGCAGGCCGGATTGAGATGGATGAGGCCAGGCGAGCCGAGATCTACTTCGACCTCCAGGTCCTATTCCACGAGGAAGTACCCAGCATACCTCTGTTCCAGCCCACGAACGTGCGCGCACTCCACCCGTGGGTCAAGGGACTCGTACTTGGTCAGGTGGAGGACACCTACCTCTACAACGTCTCCATTGAAGGGCGAGGTCAGTAACTCTGTACATCCGGGGTGCGGGAGGCTGGATCCTTTCGCACCCCGGTGGGGGGGTGAGCGATGACTGAATATCTTGGCAGGCGATTGCTGTACATCATCCCCACCGCGTTGGGCGTGATGACGCTGATTTTCTTCCTCATACATATGATCCCCGGTGATCCCGTGCTGGCTATGCTCGGAGAGGACGCTCCCATGGACTCGGTTGAACGAGTGCGGAGTCAGCTCGGTCTCGATCAGCCGATACATGTCCAGTACTACCAGTATATCAGCGGTGTTCTGCGGGGAGACCTGGGAGTCTCCATCAAGTCACCGAGGCCTGTATTGTCAGAGGTGAGACGTGTTCTACCCTACACCATAGAGCTGGCTGCCCTCGCCATGATCATCGGCATGGGCCTCGGACTGCCGCTGGGCATCACCCAGGCGGTGCGAAGAAACAGTCTTGCTGACTTCTCGGCCAACCTCGTCTCGGTTATCTGGTACACCGCCCCCATCTTCTGGGTGGCACTGATCGGGATGTATTTCTTCAGTCTGAGATGGAGCATCTTCCCATTCACTGGGGGCGGCACACGGGGGGACATTCCGAACACCCTGTATCATCTGGCGCTACCCGCCATCACCCTGGGATTGAGAAGAATTGCACTCATGGCAAGGATGATGAGGTCTTCAATGCTGGATGTGCTGGGCGAAGACTACATCCGCACGGCTCGCGCCAAGGGGCTGAGTAACCGAATCGTGGTATATCGGCATGCACTCAAGAACGCGGTGATTCCGGTGATAACAGCGGCG
The DNA here is from genome assembly GCA_007128555.1 of Clostridia bacterium. The sequence goes on from SKXF01000402.1 coordinate 2,838, forward strand.
GGAATGGAGTTTGGAACGCTCCTGGGTGGCGCTGTGGTTACAGAGATCATCTTTGTCAGGCCCGGCATGGGCAGGCTGATCGTGCAGGGGATACTGGGCCGTGATTACCCCATGGTACAGGGTAACCTCCTTGTGTTTGCCTTCGTGTTCATGCTGGTCAACCTCATGGTGGATGTAAGCTACGGCTTCTTTGATCCTCGTATCAGGTTTGATTAGGGGGAGGCTACCTTGCCACAAGACATGAACAAAGAGGAGAACCGAGTTCTCAAGGGCATCATCAGCGTTTTCAAGAGAAGCCGCTCGGCCACTCTCGGCATGATGCTGGTAATAATCATCGCGATGGTTGCGCTATTGGCTCCCCACATCTCTCCTCACGATCCTCTTGCGGTGGACATGACCATCCGCCGGGAGCCGCCGGGCACCCCAGGATATCTTCTGGGCACGGACAACATGGGGCGAGACCTGTTGAGCCGCATCATATGGGGATCTCGCATCAGCATACAGGTGGGTATTGTGGCCACCGGCATCGGTATCGCCCTGGGCACGGTGATGGGGTTGCTCGCAGGTTTCTACCGGGGTATCATAGAGACACTCTTGCTGCGTTTCATCGATATCCTGATCTGCTTCCCCACTCTCCTTCTGGCCCTGGCCATTGTTGCCATTCTGGGACCGGCAATACGCAACGTCATGGTGGCTGTAGGTGTAACGCAGGCACCCAGGTTCGCCCGTATTGTAAGAGCATCTGTTCTATCAGTACGCGAGATGGAGTACGTGGAATCTGCTAACGCCTTGGGGGCGAGTTCGCTAAGAGTTATGTTCCGCCATCTTCTCCCCAATGCCCTGACCGGCGCCGTGGTATTCGCGACGCTCAGTGTTGGTGCCGCCATTCTTACCGAGGCCACCCTGAGCTTTCTGGGGCTCGGCGTCCCGCCTCCCACACCCACCTGGGGTAACATCGTAGCCGAGGGCCGACGGTTCCTTCTGGACTCACCCTGGATAACGGTGTTCCCTGGGCTCGCGATCATGGTCACGGTCTTCGGTTTTAACTTTTTTGGCGATGGTCTTCGTGATGCGCTCGATCCCAGGCTAAGAGGGGAAAGGGACGTCCAATAGGGCGCATACCGTCTGGCGCCGTCCTTCGGGGTCTGGTAAGTGAGGAGCCATCGCACTCACACTGGCGAGTCACCGACGGCGGCGCCTACAGTCTGCCACATCAAGCACCCCCCACATTCAAGGTCGATGGTCTGCGCAATCGGAAAGCCCTCCCTGTCCCGGGGCTGGATCGAGGGCCGAGCGCAACCCAGAAACACGAGACCGGAAGGCCCCCAGCGGACGGGCCGAATCCCACATCTCAGACAACTGGATCTTCAAGATTGACAGCCGTGCCGTAGGCCAAGAGTTCAGCCGCTCCAGTAACGACGCTCGTGGTCACAAAGCGAACATTGATCACCGCATCCGCCCCCAACTCTTCGACCTCCACCGCCATACGATCGACAGCCGCTTCACGAGCTTCACCCATCATCTCAGCGTACTCGACTAGCTCACCGCCGGGAATCAACCGCATCTAAGCGGACAGGTCCTTGCCCAGCGAGACGGCGCAGATGATGTGTCCCTTGACCATACCCAAAACTTCAGTTATCTCGCGACCAGGAACCTCTGCAGAATTCTGCATCAACACCTTGGGACGCTCTTCATCTGGTAGGGTTTCCAATGCCGGGGCTTCCTCTCCCCGA
>SKXF01000310.1 GCA_007128555.1 Clostridia bacterium
CTGATCTTTGATGAGATCCAGACCGGCTTTGGACGTACCGGTTCCTGGTTTGCCGCGGACATGTTTGAAGTGGTGCCAGATGTGATCGTACTGGCCAAGGCGATCGCCTCGGGGTTTCCGCTCAGTGCCGTGGTGGCGCCTTCTGACCTGATGGACAGGTGGGACCTGGGAGCTCACACCACGACCTTTGGTGGCAATCCTGTCTCCTGCGCGGCGGCGGTTGCCACGATTGAGGTGATCAGGGAAGAGGGGCTGGTGGAAAACTCCCGGGTCATGGGACAAGCACTGTCGGCGGGACTTCACCAGATTGCAGAGGAATCTGATCGAGTTGCAGACGTACGTGGTGCGGGCCTCATGGTGGGCATGGAGTTTGCCGACGCGCCGGGCAAGAAGGATGCCGGCGCCGTGGCCAGGGCCGTGTTTGATCGATGCCTGGAGAGAGGACTCCTTCTTTACTTCGCGGGTCCCCAGGGCGAGGTGCTGCGCTTTCTACCCGCACTGGTGGTCGATGACAGGGATTTGGAAGAGGCGCTGGATATTACCCGGGATGCGGTGATGGCCAGCACTTAGGATGTAGATACCGGAAATGCATTAGGGTAGGCAATTTACACCAGAGTCGGACAGGTAGTGACGTCATCTATATGCGAAAGGGGAAAGACATGAAATTCAACAAGATGTGGGCTATTGTAGGTATCCTTGTGTTTGTTTTGGCCCTGGCAACGGCATGTGGTCCGGGCGCTGATCCTGATCCTGACCCGGACCCGGACCCCGATCCAGTTGACACGACGGATCCTGATCCTGCCGATGACAGGTACGGAGGCGACCTGATATACGGGTCTTCTGATCATCCACCTCATCTGAACGGACTCACGTTTAGCGGCGGCGGCCATTTCTCCACGTTCAACCAGATCTACGACTCCCTGTTCTGGAACGATGCAGACCTGATTCCTCAGCCTGTACTCGTCGAAGACTATACCGTTGAAGATGATGGACAGACTTATGTGTTGAACCTGCGCCGTGATGTGACGTGGCACGATGGAGAGCCCTTCACTGCACGGGACGTCGTGTTTACGATGTATGCTCACCTCAATCCAGCGGTCAACTCAGGTGTTCGCTCTGACCTGTCCGTTCTTGTCGGCTTTGAGGAACTGACCGACCCGGACAACCCCGCTGATCCTGACGACCTGGACGTCATGCCCATCGAGATGCGCGACGATTACACCGTGGTTCTTCGTCTCAAGCATGCCTTTGCTCCTTTCCTGACGAATCTAACGATACCCAGGATGCCCATCGTGCCCGAGCATATCATGGGTTCAGAGACGGACCTGAACGACTCGGTCATGAACACCAAGCCCATTGGAACGGGCCCGTTTGTCTTCAAGGAATGGGTGCGCGACGAGCGACTGGTGTTTGAAGCTAACGAGGATTATTTCGCAGGCAGGCCGTACCTGGATCGGATCTTCTACAGGGCCATCCCCGAAGAATCCATGCGGATTACGGAGCTGCAGAGCGGCAGTGTCCACTGGATCACCTATCCGCCCACGGATGCATGGGATGCCCTCGGTGATCACCCCAACGTGCAGACCGTGTACGGTGCGGACGATATCACGTTCCGAGCTTTGACCATCAATCACCAGGCACCGTGGATGGATGACCTCGAGGTCAGGCGCGCCCTGGCGCACGCCGTCGATACCTCCGAAATCGTCGAGGGACTCAACCGCGGATACGGCACGGTTGCAACAGGTCCTATTGGTCCCGACCACTGGGCGTACTCAGACGATGTAACGGTGTACGAGTACGATCCAGGAAAGGCGAAGGATATGCTCCTTGCCGCCGGCTTCACCGAGGGATCCGATGGCATGCTGGAGCGAGACGGTCAGCCCTTTGAGATCACGCTGATCACCGAGCAGGCTGAGAACTTCCCGGCCATCTGTGAGCTCATCCAGGAGCAGCTCCGCACCGTGGGCATCAGCGTAGAGATCCCCACCATGGACTGGCCTACGTACGTTGACCACCTGCTTGGATCGGACTTCGATATTGCCCTGGTATCGTGGAGTGGCCAGGCAGATCCTCACGGCAACTTCTTCCGGCGATTCCACAGTAGAGGCACCCGAAACGTGGGTTTCTACTACAACGATCGGGTAGATGAGCTCCTGGACCTGGCTACCACCACGGTTGATCACTCGCAGCGTAGAGAGTACTACCAGGAGTTCCAGGCCATCATCACAGATGAGGTTGCGGACATCTTCGCCTGGCATCCCGTGCGTTTCTACGCGATCAGCTCGGAACTTGAGGGCATTGAGTTCCATCCGCTGAGTACAGCGGTGACGGACTTCATATCACAGGCGTACTGGAGCAAGTGAAAACTCGAGCACCCTAGATAATGCTTTGGGCGATGATACCCCCTCCCTCGCTCAGGCATGGCATTGGGGCCAACGCGGCCCCAATGCCGCACATCGTTGATGAGGCGTTCGCTGGCTGACGTACCCCTCGCTGAGAGGAGGAATGCAGAATGACCAGCTATGTATACCGGCGGCTACTCGCCCTGATTCCCATGTTGCTCGGAGTATCCATCATTCTGTTTATCATCATGCAGCTGGCGCCCGGTGGCCCGGAGTACTTCTTCATCGGCGATGATATTCCTGACGCGGATCAGATCGAGTCCATCCGTCGCAACCTGGGTCTCAACGAACCCTTGCACGTCCAATACTGGAGCTGGCTTTCGAGCATGCTTCGAGGTGACCTGGGTGTATCCTTCATCACCCGCCATCCCGTTACAAGCCACATCATGGAGCGGATTCCGATGACCCTGCAGCTGACGCTGGCCGCCCTGGTCATCGCTGTCGCGGTGGGCATTCCCATCGGTGTTATCTCTGCCGTGAAACGCTATTCCTTCACTGACAAGATAGCGACGTTCCTGGCGTTCCTCGGTATATCGTTCCCCGTATTTTGGCTCGGCGTGATGCTGGTACTTGTGTTCTCAGTCACTCTCGGCTGGTTTCCAGCATCGGGCAATTACACGATCGGGCGGGAAGGGGAGATCTGGAACCGCATTCACCACGCTGTCTTGCCAACGCTTACACTTGCGGCCATCCAGATCGCTACCTTTGCTCGTTACACGCGATCCAGCATGCTAGAAGTGCTTGGCCAGGAATACATCCGGACCGCTCGTTCCAAGGGGTTACCGGAACGTACCGTATTGTATAAGCACGCTCTGCGCAACAGCCTGATATCCGTCATTACGCTCATGGGGATTCAGCTGCGCAACCTCGTGGCGGGCGCCGCACTGACGGAGACGGTCTTCGCGTGGCCCGGCATTGGCCGCCTGGCAGTCACGGCGGTCTTTCAGCGCGATTATCCCCTCATCATGGGGATCAACATCGTCCTGGCCGGCCTGGTGATCATTGGCAACCTACTGGTGGATGTCGCCTATGCCTGGGTAGATCCCAGGATCAGCTATTCCTGACGACTGCCAGGTATTGTCGATCCATCGAGCATTCACAGTATGGAGGTGATCAGAGATCAAGGGTCCATCTGCTAACACCGAATCCACGCGCAAGTCTGCGAAGAGTGAGGCGTATATATGGAGGGTTTTCCGGCGATTTTTCCGCAACAAGATGGCCGTCATAGGGTTTGTCCTGGTCGCTACCGTGGTTCTGCTCGCTGTGTTTTCAACCTGGGTGACGCCCTATGACTACCGTGTCACAAATGCCAGGAATCGACTACAACCTCCGTCGGCTTCTCACCTGATCGGTACCGACCACCTGGGACGAGACCTGCTTACACGAGTGATTCATGGGGGAAGGATATCGCTGCAAATCGGTCTTTTCGCCGTTCTCATTGCCACGGGAGTGGGCGCTTTTGTGGGGCTTGTATCCGGCTATTTTGGCGGCAGGCTTGACTCAGCCCTGATGCGAATGACCGACGTCTTCATGTCCATACCCGGGTTCTACCTGATCCTTCTCATTACCGGGGTCTTCGGTGCCAGCACGCGGAACACCATGCTGGTGATCGGGTTTGTGGGCTGGCCTATGTGTGCGCGTATTGTGCGAGGAGAAACGCTGTCGCTGAAAAACTCGGAGTTCATCTCTGCCGCGGTCTCCCAGGGGGCCAGCTCGGTTCGCATCATCATCAGGCACGTTTTGCCCAACGTAGTGGCACCGCTGGTGGTGTTTGCCACCCTGTTTGCAGCCCATGCCATCATCACGGAGGCAGGACTCAGTTTCCTGGGCCTTGGTGCCCAGCCACCGGAGCCGAGCTGGGGGAATATCCTCAGCGAGGGTCGAGGGGTCATCTACATGGCCTGGTGGGTGGCCACGTTCCCAGGCATCATGATCTTGATGACGGTTCTGGGTCTCAACTTCATGGGTGACGGCCTGAGAGATGCGCTGGATCCCAAGCTGGGTGAATGAGGGCGTGTGATGAAATGCAAAGGATGAAACCATCCTAAAGACGCAGCAGCCACTCGGGCGGCGATGTGGGTTGTCCGGGTGAAGAGGGCAGCATGCGAAGGGAGTAGACATCTGTGAAGAACCGATTGGTCATTGTTGTTGACATCGATCC
>SKXF01000332.1 GCA_007128555.1 Clostridia bacterium
ACCACCGACCGCCCGCGAAAGGACTCCCGCCCGTAAACATTCGTCATGTGCACCTCCACGGCAGGGGTGGGCACCGCCGCCAGGGCATCGCGGATCGCGATGCTGTAGTGGGTATAAGCTGCCGGGTTGATGACGATGCCATCGGCCCCGGTCCCCGCCCTGTGAACATGATCGATCAACTCGCCCTCGGAATTCGACTGCACGAACTCCAGCTCGACGTCGAGCTGGTCCGCCAATCTCTGCAGTCGGGTCTCGATCATCTCCAGGGTGGCGTCACCATAGATCTCGGGCTCCCGGGTCCCCAACAGGTTCAGGTTCGGACCGTTTATGACCATTATCTTCACATCATTCCCCCCTCAATGCGCGCAGCACGGTCTTGTCGGGAACATCTCCGCTCACCAGGGGCTGCCCCACGCCCCGCAACAGGACCCAGTGGGTTCTCCCATCCCTGCGCTTCTTGTCAAACTTCAAATAGTGCAGCAGCTCATCGGCCCCAGGGGAACCGGGCAGTTCCTCAATACAGACGGGGTATCCCCAGCGACTCAGTAGATCCTCGATGAAACGGGCCTCGACTGCCGACAGATGCCCCTCGTATCGAGAGATCCGGGCTGCAGCCGCCATCCCGAAGGCCACCGCCACGCCGTGGGGGATCGCCCCTGCCGATGCACTCTCAACGGCGTGACCGAGGGTGTGGCCGAAGTTAAGGTGTCTTCGAACGCCACCCTCTCTCTCATCCCGGATCACGTAGCCTGCCTTGATCCTGCAGCTGCCGGCCACCACCTCAAGCAGCACCTCGGGATCTCGCTCCATGATCCGGTCGCCCTGCTCCGCGAGTAGGTTCAGGTAGCTTCCCCCGGTGATGATGCCGTGCTTCAATACTTCACCCATGCCGCTGAGAAATTCCGATCCCGACAGGGTTCGGAGAAAATCGACATCGCACAGGACAAGCCTGGGTTGATAGAAGGCACCGACCAGGTTCTTACCCCGGGGATGATTCACCGCCACCTTCCCCCCCACGCTGCTGTCCACCTGGGCAAGGAGCGTCGTGGGAACCTGCACATAGGGGATCCCGCGCAGCAGTGTGGCCGCCGCCAGGCCAATGAGGTCTCCGGTCACCCCGCCCCCGAGGGCGACCAGGGGGAAATCCCTCTCGGCACCCCCCTCCAGGAAATGATCGTACGCGCGGCCCAGCTCGCTGAGACTTTTTGAGGCCTCGCCCGGGGGAAACTGCCAGTCCACCACGCTGCAGCCCGCGGCCTCCAGCCGATCTCGGACCCCCTCGCCGTAGAGGGTCCACACCAGGTGATCGGAGGCCAGGCCCATGCGCCGCGCCAGGACGCCGGCTCCCTCCAGCAGTTCGGGGATCTTCTGCCTGAGGGCCGATCCCACCACCACCTCGTAGGGATCTGCCACCGCAACTGTGAGCCGGACGGCATCACCTCCCGCGGCCAGGTTCGCCGACTCACCGCGGGCAATCCGGCTCACCACCTCATCCACACCCAACCCCTCCGTGTTCACCTGCTCGGGGGCCAGGGAATAGATTTCCTCGCGCTGTTCCATGATCTCCTCTACGTTCTCCTTCGAGGGCAAACTGCGGAGGAGGGGTCGATCCCCGGCGTCCCCCAGCCGCCTCAAGAGCTCCCCTGCTGGGGCAAAAAGCCGTATCACCCGGGCACCCCCAGCCAGCAGAAGCTCCCGGTTCTTCTCATCCATCCAGGCCCCACCGCCGGCGGCGATGACGAGATTCTCCAGGGCCGCAGCCTGGGCGACGACCCTCCTCTCTTTTCGCCGGAAACCCTGTTCGCCCTCCCGCTCAAAGATGCGTGCGATGGACATTCCGGCCGAGGCCTCAACCAGGGCATCGGTGTCCAGGAGGGGAACCCCCAGTCTCCGCGCCAGGCCCTCTCCCACCGCCGTCTTGCCGGCACCCATCATCCCCACCAATACGATCTTCACAACAGTTCCCCCAGGTATCCCCGGTAGTTGCGCGAAATCTCCTGCATCGAATCTCCTCCGAACTTCTCCAGGAAAGCCCCGGCCACCTCGAAGGCCACTGCAGCCTCCACCACCACCCCCGCCGCGGGGACGGCACACACATCGGCCCGTTCGTGATGGGCCTGCACGGCCTTCCCCGTCCTGATGTCGATCGACGGAAGGGGGTTGCCCAGGGTCGCGATGGGCTTCATCGCCGCCCGGACCACCAGCGGTTCTCCGTTGCTGACGCCTCCCTCTAGCCCCCCGGCATGATTGGACCCCCGCCGCCACGAGCGGCCTCCCTCGCCGGGAAGGATGGGATCGTGAACCCGGGAACCAGGCATGGCAGCAGCAGCGGAACCGAGGCCGATCTCCACCGCCTTGATACCCTGCACAGCCATCACTGCCCGTGCAAGGTTTCCGTCCAACCGCCGATCCCACTGGGAATAGCTGCCCAGCCCTGGCGGAACGCCGAAGACGGACACCTCGACGACACCACCCAGGGTGTCCCCTGCCTCGCTGGAGCGGTCAATGCGGGCCATCATCTCCTTCTCCGCACAGCGGTCGGGGCACCGCAGGGGAGCGTCTCCCTCCCGTCCCCTCCATCTCCTCCACATGTCCCCTGGGTCGCCGGGGGGTAGGTTAAACCTGCCCCGGTCGGCTTCAATGCCTCCAAGGGCCACAACGTAACCCAGGATCCACAGGTCCATCTGACGCAGCAAGGTGGAGGCCACAGCCCCAGCTGCCACCCGGGCCGCTGTCTCGCGAGCACTGGCCCTCTCCAGGACATTTCGGATGTCCCGGTGTCCGTACTTGCTGATCCCAGCCAGATCCGCGTGACCGGGACGGGGACGGGTGACACGACGGCTCGTCACCTCGTCGGGCGACATCTGGTCCCGCCAGTTTTCCCAATCTCGGTTATCGATCATGAGCCCGATGGCACTGCCCAGGGTCATCCCTCCCCGCACACCGGAGATGATCTGCACCCGATCGTGTTCGATCTTCATGCGGCCGCCCCGGCCGTAGCCCAGTTGTCTCCGCGCCAGCTCGGCGTCGATGTCCTCCCGTTTGAGGGTGAGGCCCGCAGGTACTCCCTCTACGATGGTCAGAAGACCTCTCCCGTGGGACTCTCCCGCCGTCAGGTACCTCAACATCCCAGTTCCCTCCTCAATGCATCTCTCATCACAGTCACCGGCGCCTCTAAGCCCGTCCACAGCTCCAGGGCCCTGGCCCCCTGGTGCACCAGCATCTCAAGCCCCCTGATCACCGGCGAACCGGCCCTCTCCGCCCGCCTCACCAGGGGCGTGACCGCGGGATTGTACACCATCTCCAACAGGGTGACGCTTTCATCCAGGGGATAGTTCTCGGCTAGGGGACAGCGATCCTCCAGGGGAGCCATGCCCAGCGGGGTGCACTGCACGACCAGATCGGCTCCTGCTGGAATGTCCCGGAGCGTCGAGGCTGTGATCCGGACCCCGGGATAGTCGATCCTACCCTGTTCAGCCAGGGACTCCGCTGCCTCACGGGTCCGATTGCCGATGTGGATTTTCCGGACTCCAGCCCCTCCCAGGGCCCCAAGGGCCGCCCGGGCGGCACCCCCAGCACCCAGGATCACCGCCGATTTTCCCTGGGGCTCGAAGCCGCCCTCTTCCAGGGCCCCCAACACCCCGTGGACATCGGTATTATGCCCGGTCAGGCGCCCTCCCTTGACGACGACGGTGTTGACGGCCCCGACAGCCCGGGCCGACTCATCAAGTGCATCGAGGTGAGAACGAATCCGGACCTTGTGGGGGACGGTCACATTGAAACCCCCAAATCCCAGGGTCTTCAGGGCGGCGACCCCTTCTCGCAGATCCTCGGCAAGTACGCAAAATCGGTGATAGGATCCCTCCAGCCCCAGTTCCTCGAAGGCCGCCCGGAACATGCCCGGAGAGAGACTGTGGGATACGGGATCTCCAATGAGTCCCAGCCTCTGGCGGGCCGGGCCCCGGTGGACCGTCGCTCCCAGGGCCTCGACATCATCGGCGAAGCCGGGATACGAAATGCTGACCGCCCGTGCATCACGGACCTCCACCTTCCTGTCGGGCAAACCTGAGAGCATCAGGGTCATTGCCATCCGGTGATCTCCCCTGGAATCTCCGATCCCACTTTCAGGCAAGGAGGGACCCTCGATCAGAAGATCATCTCCATGAATCTCAACCCTGCCTCCCAGTCCGTTGAGCTCTTCGGCAATAGCCGCCAGGCGATCCGTCTCCTTGACCCTCAGTTCACCGACACCGCTAAAGACGCTCCGTCCCCGGGCTCTCGTGGCCAGAAGGGACAGGATGGGGATCTCGTCAATCAGGGAAGCAACCGCCGTCTCCGGGACGTCAAAGGCCGTGAGCTCTCCATGGGCAGCAACCACATCGCCAACGGGTTCTGAACCCCACAGGCGCTGATTGCGCACGGTCACCCTGGCACCCATCTGTCTCAATACCTCGAGCATCCCTGCCCGCCCGGGGTTGAGGCCCACGTCCCGGATCTCAACCTCTGAATCCGGGACCAGCAAGGCGGCAGCAATCATGAAGGCTGCGGAGGAGAAGTCC
>SKXF01000203.1 GCA_007128555.1 Clostridia bacterium
CTGCTCGGGTGTCACCCGGGCAAAAACCCGGCATCTTCTGATCATGTGGCGAAGCTCCGCCCGGTTTGCACGATCCAGGTCCTCCCCGGTCGCAACCGAACCATTTTCCCCGATCATGCCCAGCCTCTGGGCCACCGCCCGTGCCGTCAGCGGGTGATCACCGGTGATCATGATGGTGTGAACCCCGGCAGCGGCGCACTCCCTCAGCGCCTCCCGGCCCTCAGGCCGCGGCGGATCCAACAGGGCCAGGAATCCGGCCAACGTCATGTTCCCGTGCTGCTCATCGGTGACCCCCTCCCGCAACTGCCTCGGTGATAGGGTTCTCTCTGCCAGGGCCAACACGCGATAGCCCCGACCACTGAGATCCTCCACCACCCCCAACAGGCGCTGCCGCTCCGATGCGGTCAGGGGGCTCACGCCCTTTTTCTGCAGATCCCAGGTCGAGCTGCACATCTGCATAACGGTCTCCGGGGCCCCCTTGACGAGAAGTGCTGGAATCCTCCGCCCCTTTTCAACCCTTGTTCCCCACACGGACATGCACCTGCGCGAGGAAGCAAAGGGAATGGATCCGGCGCGGTTGAAGCTCATGGATGCCAGCAGCTTTTTTGGTCCAACCCCGAGCATTTCCTCGGCGGCCTCGACCAGGGCGAGATCCGTTGGGTCCCCAGGACGCTCAACGCCCTCTCCCCCGGTTCCCATCTCAACATCGGAACACCAGGCCCCGTATAAAAGGCTCCGCCAGAACGCCTCGGGCCTTCCCCGGCCCGATGCTCCGACGGACAGGTTGCGCCCGCCAATGGAAATGATCTCGAGCTCAAGATGGTTCGCCGTCAACGTCCCCGTCTTGTCGGAGCAGATCACGGTCGCACAGCCAAGGGTCTCCACGGAGTGAAGATTCCGAACCACCGCTTTCTGGGACGCCATCCTCTGCACCCCCATGGCCAACGCCACGGTCACCACGGCGGGCAATCCCTCGGGAATGGCCGCCACGGCCAGGCTGACCCCTGCCAGGAACATGTCATAGGCAGGTTGGCCCCGAAACACCCCCAGGATCACGATCAGGGCCGAAATCAACAGGCACCCGACCAACAAAACGTGACCGAGTCGCTCGAGGTTTCGCTGCAGCGGCGGTTGATCGTCTCCCGCCTCCTCGAGCATGCTGGCGATGGCTCCGAGCTCTGTGTCCAGGCCCGTGGCCACCACCAAAACCGTCAACCCTCCGGCCACCACCCCGGTGCCGTGATAGACCATGTTGCGCCGATCCGCAAGATGGGCATCCTCTGACACTACAGTTTGCCCCTTCCCGACCGGAACTGATTCCCCCGTCAGGACAGCCTCATCGCATGCTCCCTCGCCCTTTCCGAGCAGCCGGGCGTCGGCCGGCACCTGGTCCCCCGGCGCCAGGACGACAATGTCACCTGGTACGAGTTCGCTGCTGTCCACGAACTTCAGAACACCATCACGGCGAACCTTCACCTTCTGGGACGTCATCTTTGCGAGGGACATCAGGGCCGCCTCCGCCTTGTACTCCTGGAGGAAACCCAGGATGGCATTGACCACCACGATCGCAAGGATCACGATGGCCTCCACATGCTCTCCCAGGAAGAAGGCGATGGCCGTTGCCCCGAGCAGCACCAGGACCATGAAGTCGTCCCACTGCCGGGCAAAGATCCGCCACAGGTCCGGACGATCCCGGGCCGGGAGCTCATTGGGGCCAAAATGGTATCGCCGGTTGCGCACGTCATCCTCGTTCAGGCCCTGTTCCGGGTCAACCTCCCAGAACTCGAGGACCTCCTCCTGATCCATCGCGTGGAACTGGGGTGCAGGGGACTTCAGATCACTCACTCCCTCGCTGGGCAAACAGCATAGGTCTGCGCAAATACCTATTCAGATGCAATCAGCCCTATGAATGACCCCGGCTCCGGCACCCCACCTGCATGTCCTGCCAGGGATCAGCGCGTCATCACTGGCCTGGCACCGTCCACTGCATCGCACAGGTATTGTTCACGAAAGGCCGTTACAATACCATCGATTCTATCGTAGCACCTCGAAGGGAACGTCGATTTCAGATAGGCCCGGAAACAGATCTCCAGTTTGTGCTCTGAGCATCCCTCTTGAGGTAAGTGGCCATCGGATCCCGGGTTGTGAGGCGGGGACTTCGATAGGATGAAGGCTCATTGCGCATCGTCGCCATCACTGCCGATTCCCAGAATTCCAAGGAGCAGCAGCAGCCACAGCAGGGAGTTCGGAACGGCGTGGGCAATGAGGGAGGCCCATGTAGAGCCCGTCACCTGGGCGACCAGGGGTGCAGCCAACATTCCGGGTAGCATGCCGACGAGGTGCCACTTCAAGAGGGCGTGCACCAACCATGCCCAGAGAACACCGTTTACCACCCACGCCCAGGGGCCGAACATGGCCTCCTGCAGCGGAAGCATGTACCCCCGCCACATCATTTCTTCGGCAACCATGGCCGCCAGGTGCAGGGGTATGAACACCATCAGCAGGCGCCAGTTTCCCCTGAGCCGCAGCCCGAAGAACCGACGAGGAGGAATCTCCATCCTGCACAGGGGGTTGAAGGGCGCCGGCAGGTGGGACGGGGGCGCCAGAAGCGAGATGCGGGCCAGGCGCCTCCCCACGCCCTCGAGGGCCTGCTCGGATAAGATGGTCAGGAGCACTGCTGCCCACACCCAGATCCACTCGAAACCGGTGATCTGGGTAAAGCGAAACCGCTCAGCCACTGCCTCCAGGGACAGGGTTCCTCCCTCCAGGTGGGCAAACAGGACCAGGGCGAGGGGTGGGAGGAGGAACACCGGAGCCCAGAGCAGACCGAAGAATGCGAAAATCGACGGCACCCCACGGTCCACCAGCTTCGGAACGCCCCAGTATATTCCGAGGTAGATCAGCCCGCCTGTAACTGCGAAAATCAACAGATGAAGTCCCACGCATGCCCCTCCTCTTCCTTGCAAAGAAGCGAGGGTGAAGCCGGACTCCCGAACCGATAACCATGACGGGAATGAATGTGGCAACACGCGGTTCACCCATTGCTTGTTAATATGCCGATCAGTTCATCCAGACTTATGCGTATGGGGCAGGGCTAACTGATCCTGTTGACCATACCTGGCGCAGTGAACAATGATCTTCCCGAGCCTTCTCTCGTCTCCAGCCAGGCCTGCACTGTACTTTTCCATGCCGAGCATAATGGTTCCTCCCGCAACGCCATGAAGCGATCGTAACAACCTGAACAGATGGTCTGCTCCTGTGACGGTGCAACGATCTTCAGAAGAGAAATCAGGGACTAATGGAGGCCAGCCGGGAATATTACCAATGATTAGGGAGGGGTTCGTGAAGTGTCCACCGCCTTTCGTGAGTTCACCGGGTGGGCACGAAAGGATCGGCTGACCGGGACGCATGTTGGGATGACCCCGGAAGAAATCCTGAGAGCAGCCCTCAAGCACCCACCTGCGATGTTGGCAGCAAAGTATCCCGCGCCGGATCATGTGCTCACCGACTGGGAGCGACTGAGGAATATGTCCGAAACCCATCACGGCTTCTCTCCAAGCCGAGATCGTGAGACGGATCCTGGGCTGATGCGCGGGACTTTGCGAACGGGAACAGGTGCTCGAGCTAATCGAAAACGAGAGTTCCCCATCAACCTCGAAGTCGCCCCCAGAGTGATCCTTCTTCTGGGGGGACCCCGAGAAACTGCGGCCTGCCTGGCAAATCCACCAGGAATCAACGTGCCAAACCTTGACCCGTGCGAAGGATCCCTGGATCAGCCACGTGCTGACGATGCCCTTCGATCACGTCGATCTCTCGTTTCGCCGCAAGAGTCTTACCGGGCAAACTCACCGGTTCTACCGTTGGGAAACCAGTGCCTGGTACGGTTCGCAATGCTCACCAGGGTGAGCATCACCGGAACTTCGACGAGGACTCCCACGACGGTGGCCAGGGCAGCACCCGACTGTATGCCGAACAGGGATACGGCCACTGCCACGGCAAGTTCAAAGAAATTACTGGAGCCGATCATCGATCCCGGAGCCGCGATGCTGTGCTTGATCCTCCAAAGCCGGAACCACGTGTAGGCAATGGAGAAAACCAGGAAACTCTGGATGATCAGGGGCACGGCGATCAGGGCGATGTGCAGGGGATTACCGAGAATCACGCTTCCCTGGAAGGAGAACAGGATGATCAGGGTGAGTAACAATCCACCCGTGGTCACGTTGGCGAACCGGGGAAGAAATTCCTCTTCAAACCACGCTTCGCCCCGGCTTCTGACCAGGACCTTGCGGGAGATGTAGCCCGCCACCAGGGGGATCACCACGTACAGGAACACCGAGGCCACCACAGTACCCCAGGGAATGAGGATGGCACTGATGCCCAGAAGCACAACCACGATGGGAGCATAGGCGAAAAGCAGCACCACGTTATCCAGGGCCACCTGCACCAGCGTGTAACCCGGGTCACCATCGGTCAGGTAACTCCACACGAAGACCATGGCCGTGCAGGGAGCAGCTCCCAGCAAGATAGCACCGGCCACGTACTGGCTTC
>SKXF01000266.1 GCA_007128555.1 Clostridia bacterium
ATGGGCGGAGCCAATATTCAAGTTGGCGGTTACGGATAATCCGTCTCTGACCAGTAGGTAAAATCAGCCCGGGTGCCTGATTGTCATTCCTGGCTGCATGCCTGGGAGGGGTGCATATGTCGTCGGGTTCAGCGGAGGAGAACCGAATATCTGAACGTCTGAAGATTCTTTCTCATGTTTTCGCGGCTCTCATGGGTGCTGCCGCCATCTGGGTTGGCTACCTTGTGCAACCCGAGGGACTGCCCCGGATCACGTCCCTGTTCTTTTTCCTCGCACTGATCGTCATCACGGAGGCTCTTCCCATCAAGCTGCCGAGGGCGAACGGTTCGGTTTCCGTTGGGTTCGCCATGTGCTATTCATCGGTACTGTTGTTCGGCCCCTTCTGGGGTGGCTTGCTCACGGCCCTGGGATCCCTTCGAAAGATGGAGCTGACGGGCAGGGTCGCGCCGTTGGAGGTTGCCTTCAACCGGGCACAGCTCTTCCTTGCTGCCGTGTCGGGAGGACTGGTGTTCAACCTGTTGTCGACCGGAGCTCTCGGGGAGCGCCCTTACATGTTTGCCGTCGCCACCATGGCGGGGGGCATCAGCTACTTCGTTGTCAACGTCACCGCCACCGTGCTCTACATCTCTTTGAAGATGGGCTTGAATCCGATCGCCCTCGTGGCATCAGATGTCAAGTGGATGGCTCCCAGCTACATTGGACTGATGCCGATTGCCTATCTCAATGTTGCCGTCTACCATGCCGTGGGCGAAGTGGGTGTGATCTTCTTTCTCCTGCCCCTCATGGTCGGCCGTTATGCTTTCACCATGTACAGCGAGCTGCGGGACGTGTTTATGAGTACCATCAGCGCCCTGGCGGCGGCCCTGGAGGCCAGGGATCCCCACACATCGGGTCACGCCGAGAGGGTGTCCCACTATGCCGTTGCCCTTGCCCGTCGCATGGAGTTCACCGATGAGCGAATTGAGTTGCTTCAGTACGTGTCCATCCTGCATGATATCGGCAAGATCGGGATTTCTGACCAGATCCTGCAGAAACCCGGCCGGTTTACGCCCGCGGAATGGAGCATCATGAAGGGCCATTCGGAGATCGGCGCCAACATACTGTCCAAGATCAAGGCCCTCAGGGAGGGCGCCAGCTGGGTGCTGTATCATCACGAGCGTTACGACGGAGCGGGATACCCGGAGGGACTCTCTGGCGATGACATACCCCTTGAAGCGAGGATCCTGGCCGTGGCCGATTCCTTCGATGCCATGGTGTCCCAGCGCCCCTACAAGCGAGCTCTGACCTTTGAAGAGGGCAGGAGCGAGATCGTCCGATGCAGTGGGACCCAGTTTGATCCTGAGATCGCGAGCATCTTCCTGGAGTTCATCGAGGAGTCTGAGCTGGTGCACGCAGGGTTCATCCCGGAAGATCTCGACGAGAGCCCCGGGGAGAGGGTCCAGGAGGGCAGCTCCGTATGATGCTGTTTGCCATGGTTCCTGGGCTGGCCCTGGGTTGGATCCTGGGAGGGTCCCTCTCCAACCTGGCGAACCTCGAGATGAGAGGATTCAACCTGATGCTCGCGGGGTTTGCCCTCCAGGTCCTTCTGTCCAGGGCCCCCCATCTCGGATGGAGCCTGCTGTTGGACTGGGGTTTTCCTCTTCTACTGCTATCCTACGCCGTCCTTATGTACGTGATGTGCGAGAACCGTCACCTGCCTGGAATGACCCTCGTGTCCGTGGGCGTCGTGTTCAACCTTGCCGTCATTGCCCTCAATGGAGGGATGCCGGTTTCTCCGGCGGCCCTCGCCGCCACGGGGCAGGAGGCTGCGGTTGCAGTGCTCAGGTCGGGGGGGTCCATCATTCACACGCTCATGACCGACAGTACGTGGCTACCTTTCCTGGGGGATCATATCGCGACACCCCGATGGTTTCCCCGCGGTTTCAGGACCGTGTTCAGCCCGGGGGACCTGGTCATGATGATGGGGCTATTGTGGCTCGTTCCCCGAGCGATGCAGCGCACCTTACCCCGTGAGGAGCTGAGTGATGGCTGCGAAGAAACGCAGGAACAAGAGGTCGAAGACACGGGAGCGTGATCCTGTCACCCCGCCGGGCCCGAGAGGCTACCGCTCGCCGGATCTTCTGATTCTTTACCTTCTATTTATCGTGATTAACCGGTCCATATACGGTGTCTTCAGGTTTCCTGCGGTCAACCTACCCTACACCAACGTTGCGGCCATTGTCCTGCATGGGGCGATCCTGGCTCTTGTGTCGTGGAGGTATTTGGCCCGGTATGCGGGTGACGATGTGGGATGGTTCGGACCTTCGCGTTTGCAGCACGAGGCCCCTCGAACCTCGGGATGGGTCCGATTTGCGTGGATCGTCGGCGGAGGGGGTTTAACCTGGCTGTTGGCCACGGTCGGTATCCGTGCCGTCGTGGCCTCGCTGCAGGGCGTCATCGGTGGAATTGACCCCTGGGAGCTGGGGGTCATGGGACAGATGGTCGCCCGCGGCCAGGAGGCGGGGCCTGTACCCCTTGTGCTTCTTGCTGTGGGCATGGTCGCTGTGGCACCCCTCGGTGAGGAACTCCTGTTCCGTCGCTGTTTTTACCAGATTATCGTGGAGGGCCTGGGCGGACAGACCCTGGCCGTGCTGGCCAGTGGTCTCCTGTTTGCCTTCACCCATGGCGAGCCGATTTCCATGTTGCGGGCGGCTGTGGCCGGGGTGATCTATGCCCTCGCCTACAGGCACACCCATTCCACCGCAGTCTGCGTGCTGATGCATGCCCTGTTTAACGCCCTGGCCCTGGTGGCCGTGGCGCTCAACTGGAGCCCGTGGCTTTTGCCCTAGATCGAGGAGGGATGACAGGATGTCTGAGGAACATCGCGAGAAGCGGCCTTCGTGGGACGAGTATTTTCTGAATATTGCCCGGACGGTGTCCACCCGCTCGACCTGTCCCCGGAGGTCCGTGGGGGCGGTGCTTGTGAGGGAACGGCAGATCCTGAGCACCGGCTACAACGGAGCTCCCCGGGGATTGCACCACTGTACGGACATTGGTTGCCTGATGAGGGACGGTCACTGTGTGCGTGCCAGTCACGCTGAGATGAATGCCATTGCCCAGGCTGCCTTTCATGGCGTCCGGGTGGCAGACTCCACCCTCTATATTACGGACAAGCCGTGCCTGATCTGCAGCAAGTTGCTCATCAACTCCGGCATCACACGGATCGTGTACGTCAGGGACTACCCGGATGAGATTTCGGACCAGATGCTGAAAGATGCCGACATAGAACTGGTTCAATTTAGAAAATAGTCCCGCGCCAGGTTGCGGCTCCCTTCACTGCAGGTGCCTACCTGTTCTCCTGGTTCTGCTTTGTCCAACTAGAAAATAATGCCTAAGGGCCCTTCGCATAGGGCCTTTTATGCTGTGGGATGCTTGGACTGTAAGCGAGGAGGAGGGGAGGTGTAGAATGACCCATTTGACCGAGATGGAGGTTCAGAAGCTCCGGGAGCTGATCATGAAAAAAGACATGGACAGCGTGAAGTGGCAGAGCTATGCCCAGCAATGCGAGAACCCGCAGCTTCGCAGCTATTTTGACCAGTGTTCCCAGCAGGCAAACCAGGCGAAACAGGCGTTGGTGAATCACCTTGGATGAATGACCCCGAAGGAGGTGCAAACATGATACGAGATCGTGAGATGGTAATCGATGCCCTGCAAAGTAGCAAGGTCGACACCGTCGCCCTGACGCAGGCAGCGATTGAGACCAGTGATCCCACCCTCAAGCATACCCTGAAGCAGATCAGAGACCAGGTCGAAAACTCACATGACCAGGCGTACCAGATTGCTTCCCAGCACGGCTGGTACGAGTGCCCGGCTCCTGCGAATCCCCAGGAGGTCCAGCGGCTGAGGAGCCGCTTCTCGGGAATGGGCGTCCCGGTCGGTGCCGGCCAGTGGGGTGCGGGCGCATACGGAGTGAGCCCGCAGCCGGGGATCAGCGGCCAGTATTCGGGCCAGCAGTTCCAGGTCAGCCCCTTTGGACCGCAGTCGGGCCAGCAGTACGGCGGCGGGACCTATGGCGCTTCGGGAACGGCCCAGTCCACCATGATGAGTCAGCCGACGGGCCAGGCCGGCCAGTCGGGCAGAAACTACGGTCAGCAGTATCCCGGTTCCGGTAGCCAGTACAGCCCCGGCCAGTACAGCCCCGGCAACTACGGCACATCGAGCCAGCAGTACAGCCCCGGCAATTACGGCACGACAGGCCAGCAGTACGGCGGCGGGACCTATGGCGCTTCGGGAACGGCCCAGTCCACCATGATGAGTCAGCCGACGGGCCTGGCCGGCCAGTCGGGTAGAAACTACGGTCAGCAGTATCCCGGTTCCGGTAGCCAGTACAGCCCCGGCCAGTACAGCCCCAGCCATTACGGCGCGTCGGGCCAGCAGTACGGCGTCGGGACCTATGGCACTTCGGGTACGACCCAGTCCACCATGATGAGTCAGCCGACGGGCCAGGCCGGCCAGTCGGGCAGAAACTACGGTCAGCAGTATCCCGGTTCCGGCGGCCAGTACAGC
>SKXF01000317.1 GCA_007128555.1 Clostridia bacterium
CCTGAGGAGTCCATCGGCGGTCTCCACCGGCTGATGGGGGTGATACGGAGCAATGACGCCCGCGAGGGCAGCGAACAGTGCCAGAAGCAGCAGCATGGTCGCACCGAAGATGGCGAGCTTGTTTCTCTTGAAACGGCGCCATATGGCCAGGTGAGTGCTGTAGATATCGACCTGCTCTGGGTTGCTGGGCTCCCTCTTCACGGCACCCTTCATGAGTATCGAATCTCCGGATTTGCCACCGCGTAGAGTATGTCAGCCATCAAGTTGCCCGCCAGCACGAGGACTGCGGTAAAAAGGTTGATTCCCATGATGATGGGGTACTCGCGGGAGAAGATCGCGTCGACACCCAGCTTCCCCAGGCCGGGCCAGGAGAAGACCGTCTCCGTGATGAAAGCGCCCCCGAAGAGGCGGGGAATGGTCAGCCCCATGAGCGTGATCACGGGAATGAGGGCGTTGCGAAGGGCGTGCTTGTACACCACGACGTACCCCTTCAAGCCCTTGGCTCGCGCCGTTCTGACGTAGTCGGCTCTGACGACTTCCAACATGCTGGAACGGGTATAGCGCATAATCGAGGCGATGTTCGGCAGACTCAGCACGGTGACCGGCAGCAGCATGTGCCTGAGACGGTCAGCGTAGTACGGCCAGCCGGACAACACTCGGCCCACCGATTGCACGCCATGCGTGGGAAGCCAGCCCAGCCTCACGCCGAACAGGTAGATGAGGCCCAGGCCGAAAAAGAAGACCGGGATGGAAAGCCCAAAGAAGGTGAAGACGGTGAGGACGTAGTCTGAGATGGAGTACTTCCTCAGGGCAGAATAGACCCCCAGGGGAATGGCAACGATGAAGCCCAGGAGCCAGGAGGTTCCGGTCAACAGCAGGGTAGCCGGCAACCGGTCCAGGATCAACTGCAACACCGGTCGACCCGTCCTGATACTGTATCCGAGGTTCCCCGACAGGAGACCGGACAGCCAGCTGAAATACTGAACCGTTATGGGACGATCCAATCCCATCCGCCTCTCCGCCTCGGCAATCTCCTGCGGTGTTGAGCTGGGATCAATCATCAACCGGAGGGGGTTCCCCGGTGCAAGATGGGCAATGAAGAACGTGATCACCGTGATTCCAATAATGAGTGGAACAGCCTGCATCAACCTTCGCGCGACATATGTTTGCAAAATGCTCACCTTCCTGCCCGGCTCGCTCGGTACACGGGCCTCGTTTTTACATATAAACGAGTTCTACGTCGAAAGGTGGTCACCTTGCCTGCCTGTTGTCCCATCGTTGCAAAATATTGTCCCCTGCCGGCAAACCATCCGCACCTGGCGCCCGGGACCCCGACGCACACCAGCAGAACAGGGCCCGCGCACCCCGTCAGGCGTCGCGATACTGGCTGGGCGTCATGCCCACGTGTTGCTTGAAGACCTGGCTGAAATAGCTGGCCGAGGAATACCCCACCCTCAACCCCACGTCACCGCAGGACAGGTCCGAATGACGCAGCAGTTCCTTCGACCGCTCGAGCCGGAGGGACGTGAGGTATTCGCTGAAACTGTGACCGCAGACCTCTGTGAACACGCGGCTGAGATAATAGGAGCTGACATGCACAGACTTCGCCACCTCATCCAGGGACAGCGAGCTTCCGACGTTATCTTCGATAAACGTCCTTGCTGCGGTGACCAGGCGATGCTTCCGATCCTCCACCGACCGGAAACCGTCGAAGATCCGCTCGAGGCACTCCCGGGAAATACGGACCATCTCTTCCGGCGTCCCGGCCTGCAGGATAGCTCGAATGCTTTCATGTCTCAGCTGCAACATCGTCTTCGGTTCGGCCATATGACTGCAGGCCACCTGGCAGGCCGACGTGACAGCGGCCACGAGCTCCGTCTCCAGGAAACCTGCATCATCCCCCTGCTGCACAGCCACCCTGGTCAGTTCCTGGAGCGCACGAGAGGCCTCCTCAAGAGATCCCGACCGCACCTCCGATGCCAGGCGCTCTTCCATGGACAGCACACCCCGGACATCACCATCGACGGGCTCCGCCTGGGCGACAGGTACCAGCTGCTGGTCGGTTATGTAAGCGAGGTTCAGGGAAACGCAGGCCGACCGGTAGGCATCCCGGAGTTCACCCGTCGAGTCCACGGCACCCGTGTAGGCAAGTCTCACCTGCGAAGCACACGCCCCGGAAAGCGTTGAAAGGAGATCCTCAGCCACCTGGACGATCTCACCTGCAGGCAGCATCACGACGGCCCGGCCTGGCCGCAGCA
The DNA here is from genome assembly GCA_007128555.1 of Clostridia bacterium. Next base: position 2,259 of record SKXF01000317.1, read on the forward strand.
GGCACCATAGCAGGGTCCGGTTTCCAACCCATTTCGCCATGACGGCGTCCAGGTCATGACCGGCGGCCTGGGGTACGTCCGCCACCAGGAGCGCGCGCGGAACCGGAAAACCCATCGCCTCCAGCTGGCCCTTCGCATCGTGATCCGAGAGCAATCGGCGCACGAGAGCATCCTGGGCGGCCCTGTCAGCCAGGGTGGCCCGCTCGCGCATCCTGAGGTGACGGGCCACGCGCTTCCTGGCCCGATATACCTTCTGCACACAGTCGATGAAACTCTCGCGCAGGATGGGAGGGCGAACCGGCTTGACCAGGAAATCCTCCACGCCAAGCCTCACCGCATCCTGTGCAAAATTGAACCTGTCGTAGGCGGATATGATCAGGACCCTCATGTCACGATACTGCCCGTGAAGTCGTTCCAGGGCCTCCAATCCGGAAAAACCCGGCATCATGATGTCGAGCATCAGGACGTCGGGGGCGCCATCTCCCAGCAGATCCAGGAGATCCGGGCCGGTCCCAGCCTCCCCGGTGATCTCCAGGTCCAGATCGTAGGCCTGCAGCTGTCGGCGCAGGTAGCGGCGAGCAGCCACCTCATCATCCGCAATCACGACGGTCAGCGGCTCCTCGGGCATCGCACCGTCACCTCCCTGGCAGGAACATCAATGGTCACTGCGGTACCCCGGTCTTTTCTGCTTCTGACGGCAAACCGGTAATCATCCTCGAAGACCTGCTGCAGCTTCATCTTCACGTAACGCAGCCCTATTCCAGGCCCGTCCTCGGACTCATCCGTTTGAAGCGGTAGATCCAGGCTCCTGTCCGAATCAAGCCCGACCCCCGAATCGGCGACGGTGATGATCAGTCGACCAGAACGCACGCGGGCCGCCGTGGTGATCACCCCCCGGTAACCCCTGGGCGTCAGGCCGTGCACGATGGCGTTCTCGGCCAGGGGCTGCAGGATCATGGAAGGAACGACGAGGTGCTCGGTACCAGGAGCACAGACCACCCGGCATTGAAGATCCTCGCCAAACCGGGCGTGCTGTATGTTCATGTAATTGCGGAGACAGGTGAGCTCCTCAGATAGCGTGGCAGTAGGTTCCCGGTGACGGAGACTGAACCGCAAGAAGTCGGACAGTGAGTAGACGATCTCCTCGGCCTCCCTGCCCCCCTCTGACACGGTAGCAGCTATGGTGTTCAGGGCGTTGAACAGGAAATGGGGCTTGATCCTGGCTTCCATGGCCCTCAGCTCGGCCTCCTGCAGGGCCTTTTCCAGGCGGCTCACCTGCTGCAGCTTCTGCAGCATCTCCGCCACGTGCTTACTCTCCATGCTACGCTCCATCTCCCGCATCGAGAGCGAGACGATCGAATTCGCGATCGAGGCCAGAGAATCGGCCGCTGTCATCATCTGGGCCTGCAGGACGACCTCGATCTCCCCGTACAGGGCCTGCAGCCTGTCCGGATCCAGGCCCAGGTGCAGGGCCTTCTGACGGACCATGGCAAGGCGCCTGTCGTTCGGCTCAGCCAGGTTGACAAACCCGCATACCATGTGCCCTTTCAGCTCGGAACCGGCAACCAGGGGCACTGCGACACAGACCACCCCTATGCAGCAGTTGAAGATCATGGGACGACCCACTCCGTGCGCCGCACGCCCGGTCTCGTCAGAGAAGGCCCGGCAGGTAGGTGCACGCTGACACGAGGACCGCACGTACTGGCAGAAGCGGGGCAGGCCCGTGGGCTCCGTGAGGACCTCGCCATCCTCCTTGATGGCCAGGACACCGAGACCCACTGCTGCAGCGAACTTATCCTGGATCGTCTGCATGGTGGTAACCGAAACCAGGTCAGACAGGCCCACCGAGTTCAGCACCTCCTGGACAGCCCCCTGCCTTTGCATGGACATCGTGAGCTCTCGGACGGCCTCGGGAACGCGAGGGTTGTACACGGACAACTGCACCAGCGGTGCATCACCGGTGTTCACCATGGTGTGAACCGCACCTGCCGGAAGATAATGAACGGTTCCCTCGGTAAGCTTGCTCCTGGCGCCGTTGACCCAGTGTTCACCCTGCCCGGAGATGACATAGAGCATCTGCTCGTAGCCACCATGCAGGTGTTCCGGCCACCGCTCGTTCGGCTGGATCGTCACCCGTGCCACCAGGATGCCATCGGCCATCACATCATCCGGGTAATGCACCCATTCAAAATGGCCGTGGGTGAACGCCTCCTGACGCGCACCAGAGGGCAGATGGACTTGAGAAAATGGTTGGTCAGTTCGCCCAGACTCCCACATGGA
>SKXF01000458.1 GCA_007128555.1 Clostridia bacterium
ACCGAGGTGGGAGAGGGTGGGATGCGGTTGTCAGGGGGGCAGAGGCAGATGGTCTCCTTTGTGCGCGCCCTGCTGGCGGATCCGAAGGTTCTGATCCTGGACGAGACGACGTCGAGCGTGGATGCTTACACCGAAATGCTGCTGCAGAGGGCCATGGAGGGGCTGCTGACGGGCAGAACCGCGATCATCATCGCCCACAGGTTCACCACCCTGGCAAGGGCCGACCGGATCGGCGTGGTCGAGGACGGTGCCCTGGTTGCCACGGGTAGCCATGATGAACTGATGGCCAGCAGCGATACGTACAGGGATCTTTTCGAGAAGCAACAGATCGCGTAGATGGAACCCGGGAGGACCTCACGGGCAAACTAAGGCACACCGAAGGTGGGGTAGCGTTGATATTCATATACATCCTGACCGCCCTGGCTGTACTGGTATCATCCATCGCCAACTACAAGAAGACCATCCGGGCCTTCCGGATGGCCGGGAAGAAACTGCTCAGGATACTGCCGATCTTTCTGTACATGTTGATCCTGGTCTCCATTACCCTGACCTTCATATCCGATGACTTCATCATGAGACACATCGGCGGCGAGGGATTTCTGCCCGTGGTCATGGCAGGACTCATCGGGACCGTGACCATGATGCCGGGTTTCGTGGCCTTTCCACTTTGCGGAATCCTGCTGGAAAAGGGTGTCTCTTACATGACCCTGGCCGCCTTCACGACCACGCTCATGATGGTGGGCGTGGAGACCTTTCCTGTAGAGCGCAGGTTCCTCGGTCTCAAGGCCGCCCTCCTGCACAACTTCGTTCAGAACATGACTATCGCTATTTTGGTCGCACTGGGCATTGGCCTCGCCTTCGGGGAGCTGATGTAGATGAAATGGGGATACGTTATTATCGGTGCGTACCTGCTTTTTCTTCTCGTATCGCAGCTGGTGGGATTCGCTCCGGGCCAGGCCATCGGAGGCACCTTCGTCAGCTACGCCGTGGGCATGATCATGGTGCTGCCCTGTGCCTTCATTCTCATCGGACTTTTCGAGGTGTGGGTGAACAGGGAGGCTGTTGAGAAGAGCTTCGGCCGGGAGTCCGGCGCCCTCGGCTACCTCTGGGCGCTGCTGTTGTCCCTGACCACGGTGGGTGGCAGCTACGTTGCCTTTCCGGTGGCCCACGCCCTGTACGGCAAGGGAGCCTCATACAATATACTGTTCACCTACCTGGGTGCTGCAACGATTCTCCGCGTTCCCATGACCATGTTTGAGCTCTCGTTCATGGGGCCGAAATTCACCCTGCTAAGGCTTGGGCTCTCGCTGCCCCTGCTGATCCTCAGCTCCGCGATCCTGGGCCGGTACCTGGACCGGACGGAGTATCGCCTCCCCGATCTATCGGTGGAATCGAAGGAGGCTGGGAACTGACAGAGGTGTCAGAGCTCAGCGCTGCCTCCAATCAAAGGCGAAAAGGGGTCCTGGCCGGGGAGCGAGGGGCCCCTGTCGGTGTCACCTCCCTAGCGAATCATTCTTTTCCAAGCAGGAAGCTGTGTCTCCGGATAGAATCAACGCCATGGGGGTGATGGCATTGACCGCACAGACCTTCTCAACGGTGGACCTGCTGAGGTTCAAGTTTGTGAGCGACCCGCAGCTGTGTCCTTCGGGTAAGACCCTGGCCTTTGTCCAGACGAGCATTGAGCGTGAGCATAACCGGTACCGTTCCGGGATCTACATCATGTCTGCTGATGGCGGAAAACCCGCGCCGTTCACCCGCGGACGACACCGGGATGGGTCTCCTCGCTGGTCTCCATGTGGGAAGTATCTCGCCTTTCTCTCGGACCGCCATGGGGACGCGGGGACGGGAGGCGGTGCGCAGCAGATTTACACGATGTCGACAAGGGGGGGCGAGGCCCGAAGAATCACCGACGTCGAGGGAGGCGTCCTGGATTATCAGTGGTCGCCAGATGGATCACAGGTGTCTTTTTCCGCCCGCGTCAAGGGCCCTGAGGCCGGGGACACCGTTGAGATAGGCGAAGGGGCGCGCCGTCTCTACGATCGGTTCAACGAGGACGTCAAACATATAAGACGGATCTTCTATCGTCTGGACGGCAGGGGGTATCTCGGAGAGAAGAGGACCCAGGTTTTCATCCTCAACCTGGCCGATATCCCCCGGGAGGCTCCGCAGGGTTTTGCCGAGCCCCAGCCGCTGACCAAGGGGGATTTTGACCACCATGGCGCCGCCTGGTCTCCCGATGGAACGCGCATTGCAGTCGCGGCCTGCCGGGAGGAGAACCCGGACGTGCAGACGTTTCGTGATGTGTGGATTTTTGCCGTCAGGGGGGGAGAGCCCCTGAGGCTCACCGGGAGCCTTGGCCCAGTGGACTCCCTCAGCTGGTCACCGGATGGAAGCCGCATCGCGTATCTCGGCCACGCCTGGGAACGTGCAGACTACAGCAACGTGAAGTTGTGGATCGTTCCCGCAGACGGTTCCGCGAAACCACGCTGCATCACGGCCGGCTTTGACCGGAGCCTTGGCAACCAGGCCATCAGCGATATGAGCATGGGAGGCCCCGCTCCGCGCCCGGCGTGGTCTCCAGGTGGAGACCGCATCTACGTCAGTGCCAGTGACCAGGGGAACACGCATCTTTACTCGGTGCAACTGGAGTCGGGCCGCGTGGAGCAGCTAACCGAGGGTGATCACGTCATCCATGGGTACGACCTGGATCCCGGGTGCTCCCGGGCGGTTCTATTGCGGGCCACGGCGGACAACCCCGGGGATCTTCATATTGCTGATGTGGACGGGGAGCGACCCCTGCGGATGAGACGGCTGACCGCTGCCAATGAACCGTTGCTTTCCTCGAGGAAGATCGCGTGGCTGGAGCGTTATACCTTCCGTGCTGAGCACGGCCCCGAGGTTCAGGGTTGGGTCCTGCGGCCCATCAACTGCACGGATGGAAGGTATCCCGCCGTCTTGCAGATCCATGGCGGGCCGATGGCGATGTATGCAAGTTGTTTCTTCTTCGAGTTCCAGCTGTTGGCCGCCAGGGGCATTGGAGTCATCTTCACCAACCCAAGGGGAAGCCAGGGCTACGGTGAGAATTTCTGTGCAGCGATTGAGAGCGAGTGGGGCAAAGAGGACTATGCCGATGTGATGGCAGGCGTCGATGGCGCCCTGGAGAGGTTTTCATGGATCGATCCCCAGAGACTGGGCGTTGCCGGGGGAAGCTACGGGGGATTCATGACCAGCTGGCTGATCGGGCACACCGATCGCTTCCGGGCCGCGGTGAGTATGAGGGCCGTCAATAATATGTACAGCATGTTCGGCACCAGCGACATGGGATTCTTCGAAGACGAGACCTGGGGGGAAGGCAAGCCGCCCTGGGACCAGCCCCACCGATACCTCCGCCAGTCTCCCATCACCTACGTGGGCAAGGCCACGACGCCAACGTTGATCCTTCACTCGGAAGAGGACTATCGCTGCCCCGTGGAACAGGGAGAACAGCTTTTCGTGGCCCTGAAGAAACTCGGTGTTGAGACGGAGTTCATTCGTTACCCCGGCGAGAGTCATGGACTCTCCCGCGATGGCAAGCCCTGGCACAGGATTCATCGCCTGGAGCACATCCTGCGGTGGTTTAAAGGGCACCTTGAACCCGAGGGGGGCAACTGAGGGATGCCTCACGCCCTGGGGGGTTGCACGATGGATGTAGATGGGCAGTGCTGCCCTGCAGTGGAGGCAACAAAGAGGGTTGCCCCTGTCGCGACCCCGACCGGACGACACGGGTGAGGGCGACAAATGGGTAGGGTCGCCTGCAGGTCAAAGGGGCGGTGGGCGCGGAGGAGACCGTCCGCACTCATGCCCCGCTGGGATTGGCTGTGACTGGATGCAGGCACCTGTGATCACCCTTCGGGCCCTGGCGGGTCCCGGCCAGGGTTTCAGCCCGTCACCGCCGCAGGAAGACAGGACCGACACGACCATCACAGCCAGGGATGAAATGTTCACCGGTTGATGAGCCCCGACTCCACAACGCGTGCAGGCCCAGACCAGGATTCACCATCTTCGCAGGCCTCCAACGTGTAACAGAACCGACATACAATCCCATGAGCTCCGGCGGAACTTCCCCCCTGGGTAACCGTCTGTATCTAGCGACTACGATATTAGGGGGAATTGACAGTGAACCGGAGACACCTGGGTAGGGCAACAATCCTGGCGGCATTTCTTCTCATCGTCGCAGCCGGATGTTCACAGGATGGGGATATCGAGGCTGACCTGTCCTTCGAGTACGACTTCAGCGAGACACCCGAGGGCTGGACCGGCGACTTCACCGACCTGCCGGTCGATTACGAGGAAGACAGCTACGACCTGAGGTTCGGTCATGAGGATCTGCCCGGGGAGATCCCCGGTGGAGGAAAGGCCTTGATGATCAGCGCGATGAACCGCAGCGATGACATCTTCATGTACGTGAAGAAGCAGCTGACCGCCGCAGACGGCATCGCGCCCAGCACAACCTATCGCATCTTCTTCGAGGTAGAGTTCGCAACGGATGCCCCGGCTG
>SKXF01000307.1 GCA_007128555.1 Clostridia bacterium
ATACCCTGGTCCATCCAGGTGCTCACCCGGGCCATACCCCCATTGTAGGCGGCCACAGCGGGAGGTACCGACTGAAAACGGCCCATCAGATGCGAGAAGTACCAGGTCCCCAGGGCCACGTTGGTCTCGGGATCGTGAAGATCAACCCCTTCATAATCCATACCCATCTGATCGGCGACCCACTCAGCCGTGCTTGGCATCAGCTGCATCAGCCCCCTCGCGCCCTTTCCAGAGATAGCGCCCGCTCGAAAGCGGCTCTCCTCCCGGATCAACGCCGCCACCAGGTAGGGACTCAGATCGTGCTCGGCAGCCGAGCGATAGATGATATCCCGGTACTGAAAGGGAAAGGCTACCCTTGACACCAACAAGGCCATGAAAAACATGCCAGCTATTACCAGGACAAGCAGCAGCCCCCATCGGATGCGTCTCCAGCTAAACAAAGCCATGTTCCGCCGTCCATTGGTCCCAAAGCGCTTCCAGGTGAGCCACGAGGGACGCCTTTGAACCGGAATTGTCGATCACCCGGTCCGCTCTCTGAACCTTCTGGTCCAGGGGCATCTGGGCCTCGAGCCTCTTGTTGACCTCATCCTTGGAGAGTCCCTCTCGCTGCATCACTCGTCGCACCTGTTGTTCAGGTCTGCACCAGACCACCCAGACCTCGTCACACATAGCCTCGAGGCCCACCTCGTACAGAAGGGGAATGTCAAGCACCACAACCTGGGCCCCTCGCCCCGTCGCCCTGGACACCTGGCGCCTCATCTCCTTCACAATGGCAGGGTGGGTGATCCCGTTCAGACACCGGCGAGCCTCCTCATCGGAGAATACCCGCTCGCCCAGGACGCGTCGGTCCAGCTGGCCATCCGCATTCAGAATCTTTTCGCCGAAGGCCTCGACGGTGCGATCATAGATGGGATGTCCAGGTCTCATCAGGCAATGCGAAATCTCATCGGCGCTGATCACTGGGGCCCTACCCTGGCGCAGGAAGTTGCAAACCGTGGTCTTACCCGATCCGAGCCCCCCGGTAACTCCCACGATTCGGGGGCCCTGCGATTCACGACTCATCGTCCCGGCGGCCGGGAAGTGCATCCAGGGTACTCTCCCGGAAGCGTTTCTCAGAATAGGCCGATAACCTCCAGGTTCCGTCTTCCCGGGGACGAACCGTCATCTCGCCGGTGAACGAATGCTTCTCCACCAGCAGCTTCTGACACGCTCTCAACTGTTCCTCGTTTTCAAACTCCATCGAAAAAGGATACATATCTTTCGGGCGGAAATGTCGCCCCCTCACCTCCTCTAGTTCTGGCACGATGGACAGCAATGCGTCCCTCTGCCCCCTAACACGCTGCGCTCAATCAACGCTGAACAACGGGGACACGCCTGGCCGGCCCTTCCATAGACCGACAGATGCTGGCGATTCCCCCCCTCGCAGCCCTGGCCATCACGATACGCCGAGAAGGTCGTACCGCGGTGCCGAATCGCCTCCGTCAGGACCCCGCGCACGCTCCGCAGCAGGTCCTCCCACCGACCCTCAAGGGTCGAGGCTCGCCGGGCGGGATCCACACCAGCATCGAACAGGGCCTCATCAGCATATATGTTCCCCAGCCCGGACACCAGCCTCTGGTTGAGCAACCTGGACTTGATCGGTGAGCGGCTCTGACCCAGCAGGGCACCGAAACGGTCACCATCCAGGCTCGGATCAAGGGCGTCCACACCTACCCGGTCATCGAGAACGCCTGATACCCCACCGGAAGGGGCCATGATCCACCGGCCAAATCGGCGGGGCGCCCGGTAGCAAACCTGGCCCCGGCCCCGGAGATCCCACACAACATGGGTGTGCTGATCAACGAGCCCAGGCGCCTCCGGATAGTGGATCATCGTACCCGACATGCCAAAATGCACGGCCCAACCCCGCCTGTGATCCAGTTCAACCAGTAAATACTTCCCCCTGCGATCCAGGCCCGTGATCTTGCTCCCCACGGTGAAATGATTGGGATCCTCTCCAGGGCATACCTCGAGGAGATCCCGGCGTGAAAACCGGGCTTCCGTAATCACCGCGCCCAGGAGGTGCGGTGCGAGACTTCTCTTCAGGGTCTCCACTTCGGGTAGCTCGGGCATCAGTCGTCCTGCAGATGCACGGGGTGCATGTCGAACCAGTTGGCGCCGACCTTCAGATCCACCTTCAACGGTACCTTCAGCACTGTCGACGTCTCCATCACATCCCGCGCCATGACACAGAGATCGTCGACCTGAGTCTCCCTGACCTCCCAGATCAGCTCATCATGCACCTGCAAGAGCAGATGACAGTCGATGTCGGTCCCTGTGAGGGACGCCGCCATTCCGATCATCGCCTTCTTGATAATGTCGGCCGCGGTGCCCTGGAGGGGGGTGTTCATCGCTGCCCTCTCAGCGAAGCGCCTGCGGTGCCAGACCCGATCGTTGATCTCGGGGAGATGCCGGATGCGCCCCATCAACGTGCGGACGTATCCGTTGCTCCTGGCCTCCGCGATGACGCGCCTGAAGTAGTCTCTGACCCCGGGAAGCCGTTCCAGGTAGTCATCAATGTATTTCTGTGATTCTGCAGGATCGATATCAAGGCTCCTCGACAGTCCATAGCCGCTGATCCCATATATGATGCCGAAGTTAACCGCTTTCGCCGCTGAACGCATCTGGGAGGTAACCGCATCCGGTTTCACGCCGAAGACCTCCGCTGCCGTTCTTTCGTGAATGTCCTCGCCACGTGTGAAGGCCTCAATGAGTTTTTCGTCCGAGGAGACATGAGCCAGTATGCGAAGCTCGATCTGGGAATAATCCGCAGCCACGAGCTTCCACCCCGGTGCGGTGCCGAAGGCTCGTCTCAATTGCCGGCCCTCATCATCCCGAATGGGGATGTTCTGCAGATTGGGATCAGCACTGGACAGGCGGCCGGTCGCGGTTACGCACTGTTTAAACGTCGTATGGATCCGACCCGTACTGGGCTCAATTTGCTTCAGCAGGCCGGTGACGTAAGTTCCCCTGAGTTTGACAAGATGCCTGTACAGCAGGACCAGTCGAGGCACTTCATGTTTCACAGCCAGCTGTCCCAACACCTCCGAATCCGTCGAGGGGCCGGTCTTGGTGCGCTTGATCACATCAAGCTTCAGTTTCTCAAAGAGAATGACGCCAAGCTGCTTGGGAGAGTTGATATTGAACGCCTCCCCCGCCTCATTCCAGATCCGCTTCTCAAGCTCAGAGGTGCGAAGGGCAAGGTCCTCGCCCTGCCTCGTGAGAATCTCCTCATCAGCCCGGATCCCCCGTCGCTGCATCGCGGCGAGGATCGGTATGAGAGGCGCCTCGATCTCGGCGAACAGGGCTCCCAGTCCGGCCACATCCAGCTCAGCTGACAGCGCAGAGGCCAGGGATTCCATCGCCTGCAATCGCGCGGAGCTGAACCCCACCAGGGCATCAGCGTCACGGAGGTCGACGTCTTCATGGGTGGGAATCGAAGACCCCAGGTAGCCGTATCCCAGCCCATCCAACGGATAGGAGGAACGAGTCGGGTCAACCACGTATGCGGCAACCTTGATATCGAATAAATGGGAGGAATATTCCTGTAGCCCGGCCCAAACAAGAAGGGGCTTGAAATGGTACCCAGTGACTCGCCCGTCCCGGGCACCGACGATCTTCTTCAGCAACGCACGAAGAAGATGATCTCGTGTGCCGTCGCCATGGCGGACGATACAGGCATAGCCTCCGGAGGGCAGGTGCAAAGAGACATACAGGGGCCTACCATCATCCCCCATCACCCAGTCCACGACGGCTTCGGCGCCGTCATCAATGTCGGGCAGGGAATCCTCATCCTCCAGGATCTCCATGGCCTCGATGGGGACACCCTCGTCGAACTTCCGCGGCAGATGATCGAGCCCGAGCCTCTCGACAATACTGGTGAAACCCAGGCGCCTGAGGACCTCGGCCAGGGCCGGGGCATCCTGCTCCTGCATCCTGCAGTCCTGAAGGGACACTTCCACGGGAATGTCACACCGTATGGTGCCCAGTTCCTTGCTCAGCACGGCCAGTTCACGATTCTCACGCAGCGATTCGGGCAGTTTCTTGCCCCACACGCGATCGATGTTTTGCAGCGTCTCCTCCAGGGTGCCAAACTCCTTGAGCAACCTCACCCCGGTCTTCTCGCCCACGCCGGGTACGCCCGGTATGTTGTCCGAAGAATCCCCCATCAGGCCCTTTAGGTCCGCAAGGCGCTCGGGGGGCAGTTCCAGTTCCTCCTCAACCCTCTCGCGGTCATAGCGATCCATCCGCGTGATGCCCCGCCTCGTCAGCAAGACCCCCACGCGCCCCGACACCAGCTGCAGAAAGTCCCTGTCCCCGGTCACGATCAGTACATCCCTACCCTCGGCGGCAAACCGGGCCGCAACGGTGCCGATGACATCGTCGGCCTCCACCCCATCGATCTCCAGGCTGGGGATCCCCATAGCCTGCAAGACGTCCCTGGCATAGTCAAACTGTGGGCGCAGATCATCGGGCATATC
>SKXF01000221.1 GCA_007128555.1 Clostridia bacterium
CGGAGATGGTATGGTTCAGCACCCCCTGGGTGCCAGCCCTTGCGTGGTAACCCACAAAGCCGCAAACATCGAATCCAGCCGGGTGATCGATGCCCTCCATCATCCCCAGGATTTTCGGCGATCCCGTCATGAGACGGGCCTCGGGGATCAGTTCCTCGATCAATATGTTCCGCATGCTCCCGTGGGCGTCGTTCACCACCACCTCGGCAGCTCCGGCAGCCAGTGCACCCTCGACGGGAGCATTGACCTCACCTGTCATGAGTTTCCGTGCGCGCCCGTAATCGTAACCCTTGGGTCCGGTCTGATCCCCGGCCACCACGCCACTGATACCCTCAATATCAGCCGAAATGAAGACCCTCATCAGCTATTCTCCTTTCAAAGCTGCGTCCGGCGAAGCTGTAAGACTCCACGGACCTCTCCCACCGTCTGCTGCAACACGTTCTTGTTATCGGGGCAATGATAGCTCCTGAGGGTCTCCAGGTCCTCCTCCGTGAAGGCGCCCAGCTGGGAAAGGGACTCCAGGGCCGCTATCCCGGCAGCCTGTCCATTGCCGTCGGAGATCTTCACCGCAACCCCAAGGCCAAGTTCCGCCGAAGCGGCACAGTAGACGCCAACGGCGCCACCCTTGGACGTGAAACGCCCTCCCGAAAGACCGTTGAGACCTGTACAGACTCTGCCCGTGCCCCCGACCATGAAGGCGTGGGCACCCATCGCGTCCGACACCGCCCGGGCAGCCCGGATCCGGTCCCCGCTGAGACCCTCGCCCGTCGCCAGGCGCACAAAGGCGCGGGCCATGGCCGCTATGGGCATGGCGTGGACCACGACCCCGCAACCGTCGATACCAAGGCCCACTTGCTCCACGGCAACCCCGGCCATGTCGGCCACATTTTCCAGGAGCAGATGTTGCAGGGGATGGTCTGCATGCCAGTAGTCCTCGATGGGCCAGCCCATGTGGGCACATACGGCGAGCATTCCAGCATGCTTGCCCGAACAGTTCGAGTGCACCGAAGAGGCCCTGCCGCCCTCCCGGTAAAGCGCAGCCCGGCTCTCCTCGTCAATCGGCGGGTGAACCCCGCACCGCAGGCAATCCTCGGTCAGACCTGCCTTCTCGAGAATACTCCTCACCGCCGCCACGTGGCCTGGCTCCGCGTTGTGCGAAGCACAGGTCACCGCCAGCTCCTCCGCGCTGAGGCCGAAGGCATCCGCCGCCCCCGTCTCAACAATCGCGAGGGCCTGCAGGGGCTTGGCCGCTGAACGCATGAACGTGTACTTGAAAGGATCCCCGACGTAGTAGCGGATCCCACCTCCGGCATCGACCACCGCGACGTCGCCCCGGTGGGATCGCTCCGCGACACCAGAACGAATCGCCTCAACGAGAACCTCGGCCATCAGCTCTTGCTCCCCTCACCCAGCAGCGCACCGCCGCAGGATCGCATCAACGCCAATACCTCGTCTACAGGCAGCCCCTCGGCCCGGTGGCCATCCCGGCCCACCACCGTGTCAGCAACAAACAGGGCATTGAGGATCGCCTCCTCTGTCGCCTCCACCACCCCGGTCAGGAGCCGGTTCAACCCGGGATGATTGTCATAGAGAATCTCCCTCTGCCCCCCCATCTCCGAGGGGCGCTGGGGGATCCGGTATGCGTTCGAGAAGGCGACGACGAAGTCTCCGCTGCCGTGAGACGCCGTCGATCCCGTCCGGGCCAGGCCCATGCCCGCCCGGCGCGCCAGGCGCTTGAGCTGCCGGCTGTCCAACGGCGCATTGGTCGCCACCACCATCACAATCGAACCCTTGTCCTCGGGTTCCTCCCCCACGCCAGGTTGCGCCAGGTAATGACCGACGGGAACTCCTGCCACGCGAAGCTGTTTTCGCCGCCCGAAGTTGGCCAGGACCAGGACCCCGATCGTGAAGTCCCGGGTCTCAGTCGGGTCCTGTCGGTCGCCCGAGAACACCCGCACCCGCCTGGAAGCGGTCCCTATGCCGCCCTTGTATCCCATGCAACGCATCCCGGTTCCCGCCCCGATCACGCCCTCGGGCACCGGCCCACCCCGGGCACCTTCCAGGGCGCTGAACACCTCATCTGGACCCACGTGACGTCCCCGCATGTCGTTGAGATGCCCATCGTTGCACTCCCCAACGAAAACGTTCACCGAGCTCGTCCTGACGCCGATGTCCTCGTTCCCCAGAAGCAGGTAGTCGATCAGGCCGTCCGCGACGCGGGGGACGTTGAGGGTGTTGGTCAGGAGAATGGGCGTTTCCAGCTCCCCCAGTTCCCGCACCTGGTCGAATCCCATGGGCTTACCGAACCCGTTCAACACGTAGACCGCCGCAGGGACCTTGCTCTCGAACAGGTTTCCTGGAGCAGGCACCACCGCCGTACAGCCTGTCCGTACCGGGCCCGATCCCGGAACAAGCTTCCCCTCCCCGGAAAACAGGGTCGTGTGACCGACGGTCACCCCTGGGACATCGGTGATGGCATTGTGCTGACCCGGGGGCAGACCCGGAAAATCGATTCCCACTTCTCGCGCTCGCCTCCTGGGTCGTGGAGGTTTCAGCATGATGCATCATCCCCTCTGTGATATCGGGCAGCCGCAGCCACCAGCGCACGGAAGGGCGCGAGCATGGCCGCTGAATGCTCGACCATCATCTCGGGATGCCACTGAACCCCGATGGCAAAGGAATGCTCCGTCCCCTCGATCGCTTCCACCACGCCATCGGCCGACCGGGCCGTGATGGCAAAACCAGGAGCCGGCTCCCGGACCGCCTGGTGGTGAAAGCTGTTGACCACAAGACAGGACTCCCGGGTTCGGAAGATCCGACCGACGTGACTGTCGTTGTCTACCAGGACCCCGTGGGAAGCATGCCAGCGCGGGGCCAGCTGGCGGTGCTGGATCGCTCCCTCAACCTGGGACGACACATCCTGGTAAAGGGTCCCCCCCGCGGCGACGTTGAGAACCTGGACCCCCCGGCATATGGCCAGCACCGGCAGGTCCCGCTCGAGAGCCGCCCGGGCGAGCAGCAGCTCGATCGCGTCCCGTTCCGGGCTTACCTGTCCCAGGTCCTTATGGGGTTCCTCCCCGAAATACCTCGGGGCCAGGTCCGGGCCGCCGCTCAGAAGCAGACCATCAAGCCTGTCCACGTAATGACCAGCCAGCGCCTCGTCGACGATCCCCGGCGCCAATGTGGGTAGCAGCCACGGAACGCCTCCCGCTTCCCTAACGGAATCGACGTAATTGGCCGGCAACCCAAGCATCTGTTTCTCATGGTCCTTACTGACGCTGATCCCAATGTTCACAGGCATGGCTATTTCCTCCAGACGCTGTCAAAGGTTCCCTGGTGCGACTCATTGAAAATCGCCGGCACCCCACCGGTGTGCAAAAAGACCGCCGTCTCGCCCGGACGGATTCGTCCTCTTCGAACCAGGCCAACGAGACCCGACAGTCCCTTTCCGGTGTACGTGGTGTCCACCAGGATCCCCTCTGTACGCGCCAGGGTGAGCCCAGCGTTGACCCCTTCCGGCGTGGCAATAGCATATCCTGCACCGATGAAGTCATCGTGCACCTCCAACCGATCGGCGAGACGCTCGCAGGGCCACTCCAGGAGAACAGCCGCCTGTTCCGCCAGATCCAGGGTCCTCTGTCGGACCTCCTCCGCAGATCGACTGACCAGCACAGCATGCAGGACCGTACCCGGGGACAGGTGGGCAAGGGCGAGCAGAAGGCCGGCCGCCGTCCCCCCGGAGCCCGAAGAGACCACAACGTGGTCCAGGGTCACTCCGGCCGCAATCGCCTGCTGCACCAGTTCCAGCCCGGCCAGGGCGTAGCCCGCGCATCCCAGAGGAACCGAACCCCCGACGGGAATGAGGTAGGGAGATCTCCCCTCCCCGCGCAGCCTCTCCGCCCATGCCTCCATGGGGGCCTCAAAATCCTGCTCATCACCGAGATAGACCACCTCGGCACCGAGGAGCTCGTCCAACAAGAGATTTCCCTGCCGATATCCCGGGTCCTCACCCGACAGAAAGAGAATAGCGCCCATTCCCAGGGCCGCCGCAGCAGCCGCGGTCATACGCGCATGATTGGACTGCAGGCCCCCCGCCGTCAACAGGGTGTCCGCACCCCTCCTGCGGGCATCTCCGGTGATGAACTCCAACTTCCTGGCCTTGTTGCCTCCACCGGCCAGGCCGGTCAGATCGTCTCGCTTGATCCAGATCTCAGGTCCCTCCAGGGCAGATGAGAATGTCGGCAGGCAGGTAAAGGGGGTGGGCAGGTGGGCAAGGCGCTCCCGCGCCAGGCTTGCAATCCTCATATCCGCTTTCTCCTCTCAGATCTCCGTAAGGCCCAGGCTGATCATCAGGGCATGATCCACCTTCTTCATCGTATCACCCTCAAGATATGCGATCTTCTCGCGGAGCCTGCGCTTGTCAATGGTGCGGATCTGCTCGCAAAGCACCACGGAATCGCGATCGAGGCCGTGGTCATCCTGCGTCACCTCGACGTGAATCGGCAGCTGCGCC
>SKXF01000187.1 GCA_007128555.1 Clostridia bacterium
CAAGACAACACGCGATCCAGGGGCCGGTGCTGACTCCCGGCCTCTTTGTATTGTGCACACAGGCAGTGAACACGGCCCCACAGATCGCTCCGCTGTCGGGAACCACCTCAGGGCTCACAGAAGAGGTTGATGTGCAATAGGTGGCACCTGCATTGAAACGCACGGAAAGCCGAGTGACGCAGGATGCCTCAGGCGAGCAACAGACACCTATGGGCGTGAGCCTTACGCTCCAGGGCCCTGTCCTCGACGCAGTCTCCTGCAGGTCGGTGGCCCTGGGTCAGATCGAGTCCGGTAGATTCTGAGGGCGTGCGAGCAGAGAGGACATGCCATCACGGTGGAGAAGAGTGTCTTCAGGGAAAGGGCGTCGAGCCGTCCGATGTTCGCTGGACCTGCCGGTGCCCGCAAAGACGTCGTGATCACGATGATGACGGAGCACCAGGACGGCTTCGGCGGCTAAGCAGGACGACACGGGGGCAACGGATGAACGAACCCATTTCCGCCAGGGAGAAGCGATTGATTGGAGGGGATAACCATGCAGATCGTTCCGGTTACCTTTACGTACTCGACCGGGGGACGCGAAACAGGAGGGGGCACGGGTCCCCAGGGCCTGGTGAACCGAGGACTCCTGGAACGCTTACGGGAGCAGGGGCACCAGGTGCTGGCACCGGTGGATGTGAGATTGACCGACGAGGAAGCCAGCCAGTATGGGGGATGGAACCTGGCCACGACGGCCGGGGGGCGCCTGGCTGAGACGGTCGCAGATGTCCGTCGCCGATGGCCGGATGCCTTCATCCTGGGCCTGTTGGCCGACTGCAATGCTGTCGTTGGCGTGCTGGGCGGCATGCAGGCTCCGGTGGACAGCAACTGGCCCCAACGAGTAGGACTGGTCTTCGTCGACGCCCACGGAGACTACAACACGCCCGACACCAGCCCCAGTGGGATGCTGGGGGGCATGCCCGTGGCCGTTGCCGCGGGAAAAGCCCTGGAAGGCCACCGGAGGCGCCACGGGCTGCGCTATCCCCTTCAGCCACCGGACATTGTCATGGCGGGACTCAGGGACCTCGATGCCACAGAGGCCCGGGCCATCCGGGAGGACGGTATCACGCGGGTCAGCGAGAACGAAATGCTGGATCCCGACAAAGCGGCCCGGCACATCATGCCCCAGCTGGTCGCCCGCCAGGATGCGGTGTATGTCCATGTCGACCTGGACATCCTGGATCCTGACCTTGCTCCAGCAGCGGGATTGCCCGCGCCAGGAGGATTATCCGGAGCCCAGCTGGGAAGGTTCTTGCGCTCAGTGGTGGCCTACCCGAAAGTGCGAGCGCTGGCGGTCGTCTCCTACCGCGCCCACGATGACCGGGATGGTCTTACCGGTGAGGAAGTCGAAACAGCGATCCTCACAGCGCTGCAGGACGCTCCCTGAGGAGACCCAGGTACCGCTCGACCGCAAGGTCAGAGCAGCCTGGGGCAACGGGACGCAGGATCGCGACGTACTGTGCCAGGTGACGGGCCCGGGGGGAACCGTCTCCCGGAAACGAGGACGACTTCTGTTACCTTTGTCTGAGGAGGCAGCTCCCCTGCTTTCGCGGCCCGGGCTCGAGCCGGTGGTGTCAACCGGGCCCTCCTTCGACGCGCCTGCGACCGAGATACTCGTGGAAAAACCACTCTGCTCCGGCTACGACGCCCGCCACCAGGATCGCATCCCAGATCCCGATGTGAAGAACCGGCCAGACGAGCTGGGAGCCCCAGATCACGATGAATACCACGAAGAAATCTGCAGACGTGGCCGCGGCATTTCCCCATGTCGGCAAAATGCCGACATCGGCCACCAGGTAACTCAGCAGGGTCGCCACCAGCGCGACCAACAGGGTCTCACCGAGGGGAATGAAGGCGAGATTGCGCAGGACCACGAGGAAAACGGCGACGAACACGACGTACTTTCTTATTCCCACCATGAACACGTCCAAGACGGCACCTCCTGAAAGGATTTTCCCCGCGATCGTCCCGCCTTATGTGACCGGGCGGGGGTGCTCCAGGAGAAGGGAACAGACGTCCTTCGGCGAAGGATACCAGTAGTTCACCGGAGTGCACCTCCTGTGTACACTCCCACTCGCAATGGAGGTCGATGCAATGAGCGAACACCCGGAACTGTCCTTCAATCACTACGTTACCTACGATGAGATGACCACGTACCTGTGCCAGGCCAGGGATCGATACCCGCACCTGCTGACCCTATCGAGTGTCGGAAAGAGTTACGAGGGCCGCGATGTTTGGGCTGTGACGCTGACCAACCGTGAGTCCGGCACGCCCTGTAGCAAGCCAGCCCTTTACTGCGATGGTAACATCCACGCCGGTGAGGTCACGCCCTGCATGGTCCTGCTGTATGCGATCGACTACATGACCCAGAGGTTCGGCTGCGATGAAGAGGTGGATCACCTCCTCAATACGCGGACCCTGTACCTGCTGCCCCGCGTCAATCCCGATGGGGCGGAGAAATACCTCACCACCCCCCACCTTCTGCGCAGCAGTGTACGTCCTTATCCCGGCGAACACGTCCAGGACCTGCCCGGACTGCACCCTTCGGACATCGATGGCGACGGCAAGATTCTGACCATGCGGGTGCGCGATGACCGCCGAGGCGAGTGGCGCATCTCCGGTCAGGATCCCCGCGTGATGATTCCGCGCCGGCCGGCCGAGCGAGGGGGACCCTTTTACCACCTTTACCGGGAGGGAGAGATCCGGGGGGAAAGCGTTGAACCCTTCGAGGAGAGGCCGGTGCCCTGGGGGCTGGACATCAACCGCAACTTCCCCTCCAACTGGCATCCCGAGGTGGAGGGGGGAGGACCCTACCCGGCCTCCGAGCCTGAAGTGAAGAGCATCGTGGATTTCATCGTGAGCCACAACAACATCGGGGGCCTCCAGGCCTTTCACACGTACGGCGGGTTCTTCTACCGCAATCCCTACCAGTATCCCGAGGAAGAGATGGACCCTGATGATCTGCGGGCCACCGTGGAGATCGCACGGGAAGGCGAGGCGGTGACCGGATACACGGACGAGAAGTCCAGCAACTGCTCCACCCTGACCGAGTGGGCCTACGAACACCGCGGCATCCTGGGCTACACCACCGAGGTCTGGGACCGGCTCGGGCGAGCGGGCGTTGATCGGGTCGAGTATCGAACCTGCCATGATCCCGCCCAACGTGAAGACATGGAGATCCGCCTCATGCAGTGGAATGACAGGGAGCTCTCCGGCAGGGCCTTTCACCGGTGGAGATCCTTCGAGCACCCGCAGCTGGGCGAGGTGGAACTCGGAGGCTGGGATCCGAAATTCGCCGTACAGAATCCTCCTGAGGAGCTGCTGCACCAGGAATGCCACAAGAACACCCGGTGGCTCATGCGTCATGCGGGAGCACTGCCCTGCATTGCCATAGAGAGAACTGCGGTCACCGAGGAGGCACCCGGACTGTTCCGCATCGATGTCATCGTGGGCAACCACGGCTACCTGCCCACGTCCGCCTCCCATAAGGCGCAGGACCTGGAAGTGGTGCGACCCGACAGCGTTGAACTCGAGGTGCCAGGGAATGCGGAACGGGTCATGGGCCCTTCGGTGCAGGACCTGGGCTTCCTGGAAGGGTTCATGAATGGACAGAATCCCAGGGGAACGGGGGCCGCCCGATCCTCTGCGAGCGCAGCGTGGATGGTCCGGGGAGAACGGGGTTCCGAGGTGAAGGTTGTCGCCCGGTCTGAACGAGGTGGTTGCACGAGTCGATCGGTGCGTCTTGTTGCCGACCCGTCGGACGGGTAGAATAGAACTGGATATGAAAGGCCTTGCGGTGGATGCTGCCAGGGGATCCTGGCGAGATCCCGGGGGCTGTACATTCGATACGACCGTGTAGGTCCCAGTAGGATGCGGGACCGTTGATGGAAGCCGCAGACGCCAGTACTTGCGATCGGGGTGCGGCATCGATCATCGGTCCCGCGTTGCGAGGGACAGCCTGTGCCCCCCGCTCCTGGATCTGCGTACGCGATTGCATTGATGATGAGGAGGTAGGCTATTGAACAGATCCCCTCTCGATGAGCTCAGACGAAGAAAGGCACTTGTTGAGGCCGGCGGGGGAGAGGACCGGATCGCCGGGCAACACCAGCGGAACAAGTACACCGCTCGTGAGCGACTGGACCTGCTCCTGGACCCTGGTAGCTTCAACGAAATCGGTGCCTTCATCCAGACCAGGGGCCAGGATTTTGGAATGGCCGGTCGGGACGTGCCCGCCGATGCGGTGGTGACCGGGCATGGCAAGATCAATGGGCGTCCCGTCTACGTGTTCTCCCAGGACTTCACCACCATGGGAGGATCCCTGGGTGAAATGCACGCCCAGAAGATCTGCCGGATCATGGATCTTGCCCTTCAGAACGGCTGTCCCTTCGTGGGAATCAACGACTCGGGTGGTGCGCGAATCCAGGAGGGCATTGACGCTCTCAATGGCTATGGCGAGATCTTCCGTCGCAAC
>SKXF01000025.1 GCA_007128555.1 Clostridia bacterium
CACCAGGAGTTCTTGCAAATCGATACCACGGATATCCTGTTCATCGTCGGAGGTGCCTTCGATGGACTGGATAAGATGATCAGGCAGCGCGTTGGGCGAAATGTGATGGGCTTCGGTGCCGAGATCAAGTCCAGCGTCAATGAGAGCATCGGTGAGACCCTGCGGCACGTACTCCCTGAAGACCTGATCAGGTACGGCCTGATTCCTGAGTTTGTCGGCCGGCTTCCGGTGCTTGCGACCCTGGGGCGCCTCGAGGAAAAGGAACTTGCGGATATCCTTGTTCGGCCGAAAAACGCTCTGGCCAGGCAGTTCAAGAAGTTCTTCGAGATGGATCATATTGACCTGGAGTTCCACGATGATGCGCTGATTGCCATTGCGGCCAAGGCCATGAAGCGTAAGACGGGCGCGCGGGGCTTGAGGTCTATCATCGAGGATTTGATGTTGGACGTGATGTTCGATATTCCGTCTCGCAATGATGTTCGGAAGATCATCATCACGGAGGATTCGGTGGTAAAGGGAACCGATCCCCTCATTATCACCGTGGGTGATGGCCACGAGGAAGAGGAAGTGACGGCCTAGCTCCTCCCGCTATAGATGCGATCCTGAGGGGCCCCGGAACCGCCTGAGGGGCCCCGAGTACCCCTCCCGGGATCGAATCGGTCTTGCAAATGTGCATATGTCTGCGTGGGGTGCGCCCGCCGTGGGGGTGGTTGAAACGGTCCCTGGGTGAGGGCATCCGTGTGAGGAGATGCCGTGCCGCTCAACGCTTTGAGGTTGAGGTTGATACTTGCTTTTTTGATCGCTGGGGCCGTGCCTGAGCTCCTGACGATGGGATTCAGCCCCCTCTCCCCCTTTCTGATTGAGCGATTTGTCCTCACCGAGGTTCATATTGGGCTCCTCAGTGCATCCATGGGGGCCGGATCCCTTGTCCTCTCGGTGTCTGCGGGGCATTTTGTGGATCTTCACGGATCGAAGACGGTCCTGATGGTCAGTGCCTTCGTCGCCTTTGTCTCGTTCATGGCACTGTCTTTTGCGGGTAGCTTTTACAGTCTCTTCGCGGTGTTTTTCGTCGCAGGCTCCTTTCGGCCCTTCTCTGACATTGCCTCCACGAAGGCGACCATGCTCGCGGTCCCAGGACCGGATCAGACCACTGCCGTTGGGATCGTGCACGTGGGCCCGTCCCTGTCCAGTGTTGCTACGTCAGCGCTCCTACCCGGCCTGCTCGCAGTGATGGGCTGGCGTTCCGGCCTCCAACTGGCAGGGGTACTTCTTCTTCCGGTGGGGTGGTGGTTGTGCAGGAGTCTCACCGCACAGGTGGCCCTGTCCATCGATCGCCGGGTTCACACCGGTCGCCTGTTCGCCCTCCTGCGCAACCCGGGTTTCAGCAGGTGTCTCATCGTCTGGGGCAGCTTCATGGCGGGCAATTTCGCTTTTCTGTCCTTTTTCATCCTGCACCTGACAGCCGTTGCTGGATTGAGGCCGTCTATGGCGGGAGGGATCCTGGCGCTGGCCCAGGTTGTGGCCATGATGGGCCGGCCTCTTTGGGGGGTCGTCAGCGACAGGTTCCTGGGCGGCAGGAGAATCCGTGCTGCCCTCATCATGGGCGTCATTGCAACCGCCGCCTTTTTAGCCCTCGCCCTGCTTCCAGGGGAGACGGGGGTATTGATTCCCGCGGTCATTGCAGTTGGGGCAGGAGCGAGCATCATGAGTTCGCGGCCCGTTGCGACGACACTGGCGGTCGAGTATGTGCCTCAGAAGCACGCTGGGAGGGCCCTGGCGCTCCTGTCACTGGTCACCTGGACGGTGGCCATGGTGCTACCACCTCTCATGGGCTGGATCATCACCTATACCGGGTCATGGACCTGGGCCTGGATGGTCTCAGCGGCCATCGCCGGCGGGTCCATTCCGGCGCTCCTGTCGTTGCCCCCGCCTCCTGTAAGCTCCGAGGGATAATGTAGTGGCTGGCGTCCACCCTCGTCGTAGCAGCGTGCGCCCAATGCTTCTTTCTGCCGCGTCTACTGCGTTGCGGCAACAGGTTCGTGGGGTCCATTGAGCCGGAGATTCCGAGATCGCAGCGACGGAAGATAGATCCGTGCCCCATCCTCATAGATATACCTGGCTCCAATGAGGATGGCAATGCGATGTCGGTCGGAGGCACAGGGACCCCCTGTTGCTTTCCCGTTTGATATGCGAGGCATCGGTTTTGCTTGTCTTCATAAGCCATGATTCACAGGCTGTTGCAGTGGTTCGTGTGTATCACCCGATGCATGTTCCTCGAGAGCCTCAGCAATGGATCTAATTCTCAAGAGGTATATAGCGTTTGAGTGAGAATTAGTGACTGTTGTAGGAGGTGGAGGACCATTGGATTATCGTGTTAGATTATGCAAGGCGGAGCAGGGAGACCTTGACGACATCGAGGAGTGGTTGCAGGATCCTGATGTCCGATTCAAGATGGTGGGGAAGGACGAGGAGACCACCGCCGTGTGCTATACCACGAGCCAACGCCGGGAGTTCTACATGATTGTTCAGAATTGCGATGATAGGACCGTTGGCTACATAGAGCTGGCAGATATGCATCCCGCCAGCGGGCGAGCTGAGATAAAGATGTGCATTGGCTCCGGCGCTGATCGGGGCAAGGGGTATGGCCAGGAGGCCCTGGAGCAGATGACGACGACTCTGTTGGGCAGGGGTTTTGAGTCTATCTACTTGCGTGTGCTGACGGAGAATACGCCGGCTGTACGATGCTACGAAAAGGCTGGTTTCATCAAGACGGGCATCCTACGGGATTACGGGCTCGCCCACCATGCCATGTTCCTGATGGAGTATCCTGGCTGAGAACGGGGTACTGGGCTTCTTGGAATCTTCATTGCAGCGGTTCTGCCGGGGACAGGACGGGGGACGCGTTTCCCCGCCTTGACCTGAATCGGGATGTGCGATCGGCGGGGGCGAGCTGCGCAGGACGCCTCCTGTGCGTTGCATGCCATGCATAACATCGTCACCGTTTTCGTTGTGGGGATAAGCGGGGTTATGCCATTTTTCCTGCTCCGTGGTCCTGTATGCTGATATCCTTTCGGGCAGGACCACTCTCCCAGGTGTTGTGATCATTCTACCGGGGTTGTTGGTGCTGAACGGATTCTTGTTACCTGTAGTTCCCATTCCCTGACGCATGACCTGCGTGCCCAAGAATACGCTTCGTCACCCACACAACACAAACGTGCCGTTCCTGCAAGCTCTGCTCTGGCTTCTTCAGGGAGGGTCCTGCTGGGGATTCGCACGTTTAGAGGAGCCTCGGTAGTGCAGCTGCCTGTCCCAGGTTCCGATAGAGAGTGTAGACGTTCACGACCTATTGGAGAGGGTGATCGCCCATTTTGAACACGCAGGGAGCTGACAGCTACGTTGTCTTGAGCATATCGGGGCAGCAATACGTACTTCCCACTGCCCACGTCCGCAGCATCATATCCGTCGCGAATCTCACACCTGTCCCCGGTGCCCCCGGACAGGTTGCAGGGGTAACGAATCTGAGGGGCGATGTGATCCCCGTCTTGAGACTGCAGGAGGATGAGAACACGACAGGTGAGCAGCTTGCCCTCGTGGTGGAAGTGCCCGATGAAGATCAGGAGTTTCCCGTTGCTCTGTTGATTGACGAGGTCAACCAGATCACCGATGCGCAGATCTCAGAGGTCGACAGCTCTGAAGACATGATTGATGAAGATGGCGTCGTTGTGGATGTGGGTGCCCTGGATGGCGCCACGGTACTTATACTGGATGTGCAGAGATTGGTGCCTGATCTGAAAGGGGTGAGGAAGTGAGCAGTCTTTCTCCTCTGTTGATGGAATTGAGTGCCGAGGAACGCAACGTGTTTGTGGCTGAGGCCGAGGAGATGGTCGACCAGGCAGAGCAGATCCTCCTGGAGATGGAAGAGGCTGGGAGTTCGTTCGGTCGCCGAAGAGAAGATGCGGGCAAGCTGGATGCTTTCTTTCGCGAGATGCACACGCTCAAGGGGAACGCTGGGTCTGTCGGGCTCGACGGCATGGCTGGCCTGGCCCATGCCGTTGAGGACGTCATGCAGAGCCTGCGCGATGGGCGTCTGGAAGTTGACGGGGATCTGTCCGAAGCACTGCTCAACAGCATCGATTGTCTCCGGGCCATGGTGGCGGAGTTCGCTGCGGCCGAGGAGGTTCGACAAGCCCCTCGTGAGCTGATCGAGCGCCTGGAGGCATTCAGGGGTTCGGACCGTTCAGTCTCGGCAGGGTCGCCAACCGACGGTGCTGAGAGAGATCTCCTGAGGGAGCTCGGCGCGGTGGGACCTGGGGAAGGCCGTATTCTTGCGGTTCGGGCCCGGGTATCACCGGAAGGGGATATGCCCGTGGTACGGGCTCTACAGTTCCTGATGGCCTGTGAGAAGGTTTGCACCCGGATGGCTTCAAGCACCTCCAGGGAGAATGTCGAATCTGGCTTTTTCAACGATGAGCGCCTGGTCTGTTACTTGATCAGCAAGGTGAAG
>SKXF01000379.1 GCA_007128555.1 Clostridia bacterium
CCAGCTTCTCCCGATCGAAGTCACTGGTGCTGTCTTCAATCTGGCGCTTCAAGACTTCGATCCGATCCTGGATGGCCTTTGCCTCTCCATGGCCCTCGACGATGGTGGTGTCATCCTTGGTAATGGTGACCCGACCGGCGCGACCGAACATATCCTGGGTCACGTTCTCCAGTTTCAGACCGAGGTCCTCACTGATGACCCGTCCACCGGTGAGAATGCTAATGTCCTCCAGCATGGCCTTGCGACGGTCGCCAAATCCAGGGGCCTTGACCGCTGCAGCCTGAAGGGTGCCGCGGATCTTGTTGACCACCAGCGTGGCAAGGGCCTCGCCCTCGATATCCTCTGCAATAACGAGGAGGGGCTTACTCAGATTGACGGCCTTCTCAAGCACGGGGAGGAAGTCATTAACCGAACTGATCTTTTGATCCGTGATCAGTATGTAGGGCTCTTCCAGGATGACTTCCATGCTCTCGGTGTCCGTCACCATGTACGGGGAGAGGTATCCACGGTCAAACTGCATACCCTCCACCACGTCCAGTGTCGTGTCCATGGTGCGGGACTCTTCGACGGTGATGACGCCATCCTTGCCTACCTGTTCCATGGCCTCTGCAATGAGAGAGCCGATTTTTTCGTCGTTGGCAGAGATCGAGGCGACCTGGGCGATGGCCTCGCGGCCCTCAACCGTGATGCTCATGTCGCGGATGGCCTCCACGATGCTATCGACGGCAGCGAGAATCCCCCTCCGAAGAATCATGGGATTAGCACCGGCCACCACGTTGCGCATACCCTCTGCGACCATGTTCTGGGCCAGAAGAATCGCGCTGGTCGTACCGTCACCGGCGATGTCATTGGTCTTCGTTGCAACTTCCTTGAGAAGCTGGGCGCCCATGTTCTCGTACGGATCCTTCAGGTCAATCTCACGGGCTATCGTGACGCCATCGTTGATGACCGAGGGAGAACCGAATTTCTTCTCCAGGACCACGTTCCGCCCCTTGGGGCCGAGGGTGATGGTCACGGCATCGGCCATGGTATCGACACCGCGCTGCAGCGCGCGGCGTGCCTTCTCGTTGTAGATGATACGCTTTGCCATCGGTATACCTCCCTAGCTATTCTACCTTCGCGAGAATATCTCGCTCGCTCAGAATGAGTACCTCTTCACCCTCGAGCTTGACTTCGGTTCCCGCGTACTTCGAATAGATGACGACGTCCCCCTCGGAAACCTCCAGGGGAACCTTCTCCCCGCTGTCCAGGGTCTTGCCTGTCCCAACGGCCAGAATCTCACCTTGCTGCGGCTTCTCCTTCGCGGTATCAGGCAAAACGATACCGCTCTTGGTGATCTCTTCGTCTTCGATCACCTTGATTACAACCCGATCGCCTAAGGGCTTGATCTTCACAGCAGTTCCCTCCCTTATGTTTTGGATGGACATGGTTTCGCGTATCTTGTTAGCACTCTCCTGAGGTGAGTGCTAACACCAAACATTATGGTATTCTTACCAGGCTCCCACGTCAAACCTATAATTCCCCAATCATTGGCCAAATTATGCCTTGAACTGACACCTTATCCGGTTATCATCATCATTCGACTCCACACATCTATATGGGGCCAAAGAGAGACAGTGAACACGACAGCGGGCATCCAGGCATCCCTCGGACGCAACATTATGGAAGATGAAGGAAGTTTCTTGCCTGCCGGTGCGAATTTTCTCGAGCCTCCTCACGCATCCAGCGGTTGAGCAGGTACATCGCCACGGCCAGGTAGGGCCCGGCGATGAGTTGATGGGCCAGGGTTTCGGGAGGCGAATCCTGGATCCAGTGGGGGAACATGCCAACCTCGATGATCCTCTGGGCCACCGCCAGGGGAAAGGCAAAGCGGAAATAGGTGAAGAAATCGTCGAGTAGATAGAGGTGAGGAAACACCCACTCCCGCTGCTCAGGCCACAAGAGGAAATACACGATATCCCCCGAGACCTTGACGGCCGCAAAAAAGACGATGAAACGGGCGAAATGAGGAAGGCCTGGTGCCATGGCATCCAGAAACCACGCGCTGAACTGACCCAGCACCAGTGCTGCGGCTGCGAGCAGGGTGAACCTCTGCACCCTCGGCATGTCAGCCCCCCTTCCCACCGCCGCAGTTGGAGGCATCATGCCGATGATTTCCCTGCGACGATCTCCACATTTGCTACGGGAACGACTGCCCTGCGCCCGTCTCGGAGCAGCACCCTGATCGAAGGCAGCTCGGCCTCGGTCTCATATCTGTGGCCCAGGGTCAACACCTCCTCCACCTCGCCGTAGGCTCCAAAGAACGGAGAAGTGATGATTCGAACAAGTTGGCCGAGTTGGGGCTCCCCCTCGGCAATGCTGACCTCGGAGAAGGATTCCCCTGCATCGATGGGAACCGGGATCAACACCTCGGGCCTCTGAGCTCCCGCCCGGACCTGCGTTCTGCCGTTGATGGACACCATGACGCCCTCATGCAACCTCAACACGGAGACAATCTCCGCGGGAAGGCTCAGGCGGCCAAATCCCTCGGTGAGGATGATGGTCAGCGATAGGTCTTCTTCTCCTGTCATCCCCGCCCCGAGTTCTGCCTTCATGAAACGAACAAGGTCCAGTTCATCGAGACCACCGACGATGATCCCACGGGCCCCGCATTCCTCGACCCGGGAAAGGACCGCCTCATCGGCTATCCCGGCCAGGGCCACCACCCGGTCTGCCACCCGGGCATCCACATCGCCTGGACGCATGACCCGGTCAGCATCGCCGAGGACGAGAAGCTCTCCCGACGCCTCGGCGCCCACTCCGAAGACGCCGTTGAGCACGACCGAAGGCCCCCGGATCACCACACCCTCGTCCCCAAGGATCTTCTCCACGACACCCGAGATGTGCGCCGTCAGCCGGGTGACCTGGACCGGCCTCACGATGTAGACCAGGCCGTTGTGCGCATCAATACGTTGGATGGTTCCTGCCGCAGGCGCGTAGGCGTAGACCATCCCAGCGGTCCCGGGACTGGCCGCCAGGACGGCTCCCTGCCTGACCTCCTGTCCCTCCCGGTACTCCATGTACATGCGCACCATGGCCGGCCATACGTCCAGCTGCCGGGCAACATTGACCACCACCACCGGATCGGCAGACTGGGCATCCTCCCTGATCAGTATTCTACCGTGCACAGCCGACACGTATTCCACAACGCCGCCCACGGGGGACTGAACGGTCGTGGATGCTCCGAAGAGCCCCTTCTTCCTGCGAGCCAGGACATCGCCCCTGGTGACGCGCTGTCCCACCGCCACCTGCAGGGATTCCTGCATATCACTGTGGGAAATCCGGGGTACACCCATTTCGGACTTCAGGTCCACCACGTAGGGATCTCCGGGAATGAACTCCGTACGCGCCACGAGGGTGTCCGGGTCAACCCGGTCTCCCTCCGCCACCAGGATCTCACCCGGAAGGGGAAGGCGCCTCTCCCGCCGCACCGTCTCCTGGCGCATTACTGCATAATGCTCTCCTCCGGTCACCGCAATACCTCCTCACTTGCATCACTGCGCTCAAGATAATCCGACGGGTACGCATCCAGCATCTGTAGCCAGGACCGGACAGCCTCCATGCGCCGATCGTCTCTACGGGGGAACCGGATCGGTCGGCCACGGCCGTCGATGATCAGGCCCACGTCACCGCCGCGAACGTCGGCCCTCACCCGAACTCCCGGGCCGTCCCCAACATCAAAGCTCGACCGAGGGACGATGTCCAGGTGGACACGCTCATCGGCCGCGAGGGGCAGGACCTTGAAGCTTCCCACGCGAATCAGCTCCGAGCTTTCCTCCCCGGATTCTGAGGTCAGACGCATCTCAGCCATGACCGTCCCCCGTCGCCCGTCGCCCCGGGGTGCAATCACGGTGGCCAGGGGTGCAAGGCAATCGGTGACCAGCACCTGTTCGGCCACATCGGGCGCAAGATCCGCCACCGCCCCCAGGTGGGGCATCATGAAAGCGCGGTCCACGTAAAGTCGAGCCACACCCTCGGGCTGGATGGCATCCAGCATCATCATGGCCGCCTGCGCCCGGCGGGGGGCGTGGGACAGCAGGCCACCGCTGCCCACAATCACATCCACCTCGTTCATGTTCACCAGGGTCTGGCCGGTGCCCGTCTGCTCCAGGGCATGGTCGAAGGTGCGTGTCTGTTTGATCCCTTTCAGGCCCACTGCCAGTTCGCGGTGCTCGGCCAGGGCCAACCTGAGGGCCTCCCGCCCCACGGCCTGTTCGAGCATCAGGTCCCGCAGGGTGACGGGCAGGGCCGAGGGACGAATGGTCTTGTTATAGAGCCAGTTGCGCAGGTCCCGCTCCGAAACGGAAAGGGGAAGCCACCGCATGATCCGTTTCTCCCCGGCCTGGGTGAACACATTGGCGACGCTGTAGCTCATCCCGATGTTGGCGCTGACGGAACGGTTGAAGGTGCCTCCCATCACGCTGAACGTGTCCGTTGTCGCACCGCCGATGTCCACGCCGAGA
>SKXF01000197.1 GCA_007128555.1 Clostridia bacterium
GTACACATCGCCCTGGGGACTTACCGCGATGCCCGCCGGGAATCTCACGACATCACCCATCGTCCGCTCTTCAACCAGGGCGAGCTCCAGGGGCCACGGACCTGTTGTGGGAGCAGGTGCCGCGGGTGGCGGCGGCTCCCATGGTTCCACGGTCATAGCTCCCAGGGACAAACTCTCTTTATTGAAGCGCCCCCACACAATGGTCCTTCGTGTCAGGCTAGCTGAGGCAGAAGGAGAGTGAATCACGAACTCAGCATCAAACCGACTCTGGTCATGCACGGTCATGCCCCCGTGAACACCATCGATCCCCACCGCGACCCGATACTGCCCCTCTTCAACGTAGAACGTGGATGTCCCGGAATCCGTGAACCCATGGGGTGCCTTCAGATCCACGGTGATCTCCACCTCACCGGAGCCCCGAATGACCTCGAAATAGAAGTACTCGGCCCTCGGTGACCTGGAGCTGATCATCTCACCGGACTGCTCCTGAAACCGGAGTTCCAGGCTGCGATCAGGTCTTCCTCCCACCGCACAACCCGGAGCGGCTACGGTCAGGGCGATCAACCATGCAATTGCAATACGCGACCAACCACAACGTGCAGTCCTCATCATACCAACACCTTTCCAATCCTTCCCAATGCACGTGGCATGGGGCACCTGGGTCCTGGATCGGGACTCGCCCGCTAACCCTCGAGCCTTCCGGCAACGCGTGCACCGGGGTGTGGTGAGGATCCTTGAGAACCGCCACAGGGTCTCCTGTGGAAACCAGCCCACCCCGGTCTGCAAGACAGACCGCATCATCACGTCCACAGAACTGAGTGAGACATTCGACATCTCGTGGGTCACGGGTTCTCATCGTGTGGCTGCGACACGTTCGAACGGAGAACTTCATCTAGCCGCGTTGCCTTCCTCGGAAGTCGTTGGGACTGTCTTCTCTTTGCAGAGACTTAACCCTTTATTGAGGCCTCGTCGAACGCGACGGACCTCTTCTGCCGAGAACGGATCCTCGGAAAACAGGCCAAGACCTCTGACCTCTTGCAGGAGAACGAGGTCATGCAGGCGTAATTGGGGAGTGTTGACTATCTCAGGCTCAAAGGGAGGATTTAATGGCACACAAAGATCGGATCATTGAAGACTACCACGGGACCCTCGTTGCCGATCCATTCCGTTGGTTGGAAGACGAGGCATCACCGAGGACCAGGGAATGGGTTCAGGCACAGGACGATAGGGCTCGAGAAGTCCTGGCCGCTACGTCTGAACGGGATGAGATTCGCGAACGCCTCGAAGACGTCTTCAACTATACCAAGTACCAGCTCCCCTCCAGGTGCGCAGGCAAATACTACTTCCAAAGAAGTGACGGCCTGCAGAATCAACCCATACTCTACCGGGCAGACCGGTTGGATGATGATCCCGAGATCGTTCTGGACCCCAATGCGCTCAGCGATGACGGCACGGTGGCCCTGATGAATTACTCCGTCAGCAAGGATGGACGATACATGGCCTATGCATGCTCAGCTAGTGGAAGCGACTGGCAGCAGATTCGCATTCGGGACCTGGAGTTGTGCGCGGATCTCGAGGAAGTTATCGAGTTCTGCAAGTTCACCAACCTCCCGTGGATGCCTGACAGCTCCGGTTTCTTCTACAGCAGGTTCCCGGAGCCCGGTTCTGTCGCACCACAAGACTCCAGCAACTTCAACCGGGTGTGTTTCCATCAGCTGGGAACGACCCAGGCCGAGGATCGTGTCATCTTCGAGGATCCGGACAATAAGGAGGAGCTGTTCCGACCTGAGGTGACCGAGGATGGCCAATACCTCCTTCTGGACGTGTCGGTGGGCACCCAGGCCTGCAATCGGGTCTACTACCGCCCCATTGATGAATCCGGCGACTTCGTCCACCTTCTGGATGAAAACGATGCCCTCTACCTGTTCCTGGGCAACGAAGACGATGTGTTCTACTTCCAGACGGACCGGGATGCCGACCGCGGTAGAATCATCGCGGTGGACATCAAGAATCCCGGCCCCGATCGCTGGCGCCAGGTCGTCGGCGAAGGCGAGGATACGATGGCAGTTGCCCAGTATACAGGAGGCCATCTGGCCGTTGTCTATCGTCATCACGCACACTCCCAGCTGAGAATCCATACCACCGAGGGCCAACAGGTGGACGAGGTTCCGCTACCCACCCTGGGTTCCATATGGGCTCTTTCAGGTCGGGAGAAAGATCCGGAGCTGTTCTTTGACTTCACCTCGTACCTGTATCCTATGACGGTGTTCCGCTATGACCTGCAGCGCAAGGAAACCGAGATTGTGTGGAGCCCCGATGTTGATTTCGACCCCGAAGACTACGTGACCAGGCAGGTCTTCTGCGATTCAAAGGACGGAACGTCGGTTCCGGTGTTCGTCACGCACCGAAAGGGCCTGGAATGCGACGGTCAGAACCGCGCTCTTCTGGTTGGTTACGGTGGATTCAACATCGCAGCCACCCTCACCTTCTCACCTAGCATCCTGGTCTGGATGGAACGAGGCGGCGTCTTTGCCCATGCATGCATGCGCGGGGGCAGCGAATACGGACGCACGTGGCACGAAGCCGGCATGTTTGAAAAGAAACAGAACGTGTTCGATGACTTCATTGCTGCGGGAGAATGGTTGGTTGACAACCAATACACCAACACGGACAAGCTGGCCATCATGGGAGCCAGTAACGGTGGATTGCTCGTGGCAGCCTGCATGCTTCAGCGACCGGACCTCTTTGGATCGGTAATCTGCAGGGTGCCGGTAATCGATATGCTGCGGTATCATCGATTTACCGTGGGCAGGTTCTGGACCACCGAGTACGGCAATGCCGAGGAAAACCCTGAAGACTTTGAATATATGTTCAGGTACTCCCCGCTTCATAACATTCGCTTCGGCCTGGTCTATCCTCCGGTGATGATCATGACAGCTGACAGTGATAACCGGGTGGTACCCGCCCACGCCCAGAAGTTCGCCGCCACACTGCAGGAGGTCGCTGTGTCAGACAATCCCATCATCCTTCGAGTGGAAAGCAAGGCCGGTCACGGTGCCGGAAAACCCACCTCGAAGATCATCGGTGAGGACGCTGATATCTTCGCATTCCTGGAAGAAACGATGTAACCGCAGTTATGAATAAGCCCTGAATCGTGCCCAGAGCCGACGTCGGGCAAAAGGGGCCATTTCCGGCATCCTCTCATACCTCCCCCGGGAGATATGTCCAGGGTGCTGAGGGGTGGCCCTTTCTTCTTCCCAGGGCCCTGACCCCTCTGTCGTTTTGGATTGCCATCGCCTGCCGTTCCATCCTGCCACCTGTACGACCAGGCGTAGCACCACAACTCATCGACGGTCGAACCGATCGCTGAAGGAGAGCCCTCCAAAGGGACACCCGGCACGAGGTAATCGTTTCGAGCCAGGGGGCAACTGATGGGCCCCTGGATGCGCGCACATCGATGCTTCAAGTCGATCGTCCTTACCTGAAAGAGCTGTACTGGTGCACGGGAAGAACACGTGCAATGTAGATCTGGTTGGACAGAACGTTCCCCTGACCACTGGTGTCGAAATATTCCGTGTGAAAGGCAATACCGTTGGTGGAACCCTGGGTGGACCAGTAGTTGAGGCCTATGATAATGCCATCTGAGTTCCGGATCCACTTCTGGAATATAACGGTATGCCCAGTGCCATTGCCACGGCTAACATCCACGAAGTCTCCCGGTTTCGCTGACTCGAAGTCCGGCACGCGCATCCCGATGCCGTACGTCTCCACCGCCACCTCAATGTTGCTGGTACTCTTATCTCCTTTGGCCACGTACCAGGTCAGGAGAAAGTCATGCAACTCGTCAAAGGTCATGCCGTTGAAATCATCGGCATCAAGCCCCAGCTTGAGATTCCGTGCCTGCATGGCCCTGAAAAAAACCTCGAACGTAAGGCCTGAGCAATGACTGGCGCGGTTGCCGCTGGGATGGGCCCTGGCCAGAAGCCCGCCCTGGAAGTGAAGATCCTTGGTGACACCGTTATAGTTGGCGTAGTCCGTGTTCAGGAGGTAGGGGTAATCACCAACATAGGTCTTGATAATGTCCTGTATGTAGCTGTTCAGGTAAGTGTCATGGGTGCTGTACTGCGGTGCAGGGGGCTCCTCGGGCTCTTCCGGTTCACTCTCGGCCGGGTCGACCGAGGGAGGGGGTGACGTGTAGGCTGCAGATTCGAGGCTTCCGGGCTCTTCATCTTCGGGTGAAGTGGAAGCTGGCAGTGCTGATGATGACCGTGATAGACCCTCCGGCAGCGGCACTAACGCTCCACCAGCTGCCACGGCTGGGAAGTCGTCAGAGCCGTCTGTCTGCGTGACACCCAATGCGGCCGCGCCAGGTGAAGCCGTCTCACTCCCAGTGACGGCTTCACCTGGGCCATCACGGGTCTCCGAGGCAAACAACTCCAGGTCCAGGAGCTCCTCCGGGGCTGCTGACGATGCCTCCGCCTGCCCCTCCAGTGCCCTGGCCA
>SKXF01000043.1 GCA_007128555.1 Clostridia bacterium
GAGGAGGCTGGATGTCTGCAGCCTCACATCGCAGCCCTCTCCCTGTCCCCCCGGGCACTTGCTGTCTACCTACGAGTACCAAGGGGAATTGCTTGTGTCTGGGAGTGTTGTATTGATAGACTTAGCGTGCTGGGAACATCACTGCGGGAGTGGGCATTTTGGCCTCTCAAGGACCTCATTCCCTCTACATAGGGATTCTATGGAGTCCCAGGTGACGGGTGCACGTACACAGCCTCGATGATTCGTGGTCGTTAACAGGCACGCTTCTACGGTTTTCGGGTTGGGGCGGAAGATTCACCTGGAGGGAGAGGGACATGGGACACGTGGTATGTAGTGTTCTGGACAGGTGCCGACGATGCTATCGCTGTGTCAGAGAGTGTCCGGTCAATGCCATCCGGGTCGAGGACGGGCAGGCGTGGGTCGTGGAGGAACGCTGCATTTCCTGTGGGACTTGCATCCGGGTTTGCAACCAGGGGGCCAAGACCTACCTTAATGCGGTGCCTGAAGCGTGGAGGGCACTCGAGATGGATCGTCCTGCAGTTGCTGTCCTTGCCCCTTCCTTCGTTGCCTCGTTCAATGTTGAGCCCGGCCAGGTTGTGGGTGCACTGAAGGAGCTGGGATTCGCCCGGGTGGTGGAGGCCGCCTACGGTGCGGAATGGACCGCTCGGGCTTACCAGGAGTTTCTCGATCGCGGGCCCCGAGAGGACGGTACTAGCAGACGGTGGGCAGAGTTCAAACCACCCTTCCTCGCCACGACCTGTCCTGCCGTGGTGAAGCTGGTCGAGCTCCACAGGCCGCAACTCACCCCTCATCTCGTTCCCATCGTGTCTCCAATGGTCGCCACAGCGCGGTATCTGCGGCGAAGGGCTGCCGATGAAGGGGCACCCGATCCCATTGTTGTGTTCATCGGACCCTGTGTGGCAAAAAAAGATGAGATCAATTCTCCGGGCCTTGCTGGAGATGTGGACCTGGTCCTCACCTTTGCAGAGATCCGCCAGATGTGTGACGAGCGGGCGATCGACATGGAAGAAGGCGACCCTGCCAGCTTTGATCCTCCGTACCCGGCAACTTCACGGGTCGTTCCACTGTCGGGTGGGTTGCTGAGGTCCGTGGGGTTTGCCCCGGATCTTCTTGATGTGCGGATACTGGCTGTTCAGGGCAAAGATGATGTTCTGGATTTGCTCGAGTCCCTTGAGGATGGCGATGAGGGGCAGGCCCTAATTGCTGAGATCCTGTTCTGCGATGGCTGCATTGCAGGGCCCCTCATGGACAGTGAACTGTCCCTCGTGCGGCGACGGGAGAAAGTGATCGAGCATGCTCGCAGAGGTGTCGGGGGCGTCTCATCGGATCTCTCCGACGAACCAGGTCCCTTTCTGCCCACGGAAGATCTCTTCCGGGGGTTTGAGCCTGTAGAGCGGTGTATGGACCAGCCGACTCAACGGGATCTGCAAGCAATACTGCAACGAGTGGGTAAGCACAGTGAAGACGACGAGCTGAACTGCGGCAGCTGTGGCTACTCAACCTGCCGTGAAAAGGCGACAGCCGTCTACAGACACCTGGCCGAACCCCAGATGTGCCTCCCCTACACGATCCAGCAGCTGGAGGTGGCCGTTGAAGAACTGGAGTCCTCCTACGAAGACTTGCATCAGGCCCACGACGTGCTTCAGCGTACCCAGGAGGCGTTGCTGCAGGCGGAGAAGCTTTCCTCCCTGGGACAGGTCTCAGCTGGCGTGGCCCACGAAATCAACAATCCTCTCGGAGGCATTCTCTTGAACGCAGAACTTCTCGGAGAGGAGAATCTCCCCGGGGGAGCGGACGAACATGTCGACCTGATTCGCACCGAGGCAGCCCGTTGCCGCGACATCGTGAAGGAGATTCTGGAGTTTTCGCGGCAATCCCGGCTGCAGAAAGAACGGGTGAGCGCTTCCGATTATCTTTGCGATCTCGTTTCCAGGTTTCGCACGAACCTGTCCCAGGGTGTCAAATTGACCTGTGATGTGCAGAGTGCAGCTGATTGCACGATGCAGATGGATCCCGACCAGGTGGAACGGGTTATCGTAAATATCCTGGACAATGCGCGGGATGCCGTGGGCGGGTGCGGCAGGATTTGGGTTTCGGCTCACTATCATCAAAGCACCGATGAGATCTGCATAACGATCACTGATGATGGTGACGGGATTCCCGGGGAGAACATGGCGCAGCTGTTCACGCCCTTCTTCACAACGAAGGAGCCGGGAATGGGAACGGGGCTGGGCCTGCCCATCGCACATGGAATCGTGAAGATGCACCGGGGGCAAATTGAGGTTGAATCGGCACCCGGAGAAGGTGCGCGAGTCACCATAACGCTGCCTTGCCAGAACCTCCGGCCGGCACAATGCGCAGAGCGCGCCATGGTGTGAGAGATCCCGGCTCGAGATTCGATTCCATAACAAGGAGGTGTCCGTGATGACCGAGATGAAGAAAGTGCTTCTGATCGATGATGATGCCGATTTTGTGACCATCCATACCAGAATGTTGGAACGTGCCGGATACGAGGTGATCGCCGCCTACAGCGGCGAGGAGGGGATGAGGGAAGCGAGGGCGAAGAAGCCGGATGTCATTGTGCTGGATGTGATCATGACCACGTCCACCGAGGGTTTCGAGGTAGCCCGCAAGCTCAGGGAGGATGCCCTCACCCAGCACACCCCCATCGTCATGTTGACGGCCATCAACACGCCAGACTACCGGCTGCCGCGGGCCCTCGGAGACTATGATCGGGATGAAACCTGGAATCCCGTTGACGTTTTCCTGAACAAGCCCGTCTCCCCCGAGGATCTCCTGCAGCAGGTTGACGAGCTCGCGAAGGTGCAGAGGCCTTCACTCGGTTGATGCGGACATGGGAGACGAGGCAGGGCCTGTGTGCCTCGAGGTGCGGGAGGATGAGGCGATGGTGAGTGAGCAGCCTGATCGCGTGGAAGGACTTGAAGGAAGATCTGCGCGGATTATCGTCATGGATGATGAGGAATCGATTCGAGTCGCCTGTCGCAAGGTGCTGGGGGGGCAGGGCTACGAGGTCGATGTTGCCGCCGATGGGGCTGAGGGATGGGCAAGGCTGAAGGTCGGCGACTACGATCTTGCCCTTGTTGATCTCAAGATGCCGAAAAGAGATGGCAGGGCCATCCTGGACCAGATGCACAGGGAGATGCCCGACGTGGTGGCCGTGGTCATCACAGGCTATGCGTCTTACGAGACAGCCGTGGAGGCGATCAAGCTAGGCGCCTACGATTATGTTCCCAAACCCTTCACCCCCGATGAACTGCAGAATGTGGTTCGCAGGGGCCTGGAGCGAAGGTTTCTTCGCCTGGCCAACCGACGCCTGCAAAAGCAGCGGAAGCGCGATCTACTCGACCTCACCGAGGAACGCAGCCGACTTCTGACCGTGGTCAACAGCATGGCCGATGCCGTCCTGGTCATCAACAGCTCCGGTGATATCGTCCTGCACAATCCCTCGGCACGTCGGTGGGTTCTCGAAGGGAATGCGGTCTCGCAGGAAGAGCCGGTTCCCCTGGACCGGGTACCCGAGGCAGAGCCATTGGCAGCGCTGGTGGACGAGATCCAGGCTGATCCTGAGTTGAAGGGGAGGGACCTGGAACTGGAGGTCGGTGGGGCTCGTGTTCTTCACGCCTCTGCCACCCGGGTTGCCGACGAGGAGGATCGTTACCTGGGAACGGTGGTCGTGCTGCGGGATATCACGGGGCGCAAGGAGATAGAGCATATGAAATCGGCTTTCGTTCGGATGGTGGCTCATGAGCTCAAATCTCCCCTTGCTGCGGTGGAGGGATATCTCGATGTGATCTGCCAGGCCGATGACGCTGAGGATCGAACGTACATGGTGTCTCGATGCCTGGGACGTGTGCAGTCGCTGCAACGTACCATTGCGGATCTCCTTGATCTGTCTCGCCTGGAGAGTGGACAGGTTCAGAGGGAGCTGCGTCGGTGCGACCTGGTGGAGATCATGGACGAGGTCATCGAGATGCAACGGGTTCCCGCACTCAACCGAGCCATTGATGTGCGGCTGCGGATCGCGGGATCTTCAGTTGTTACCGCTGATCGACGAGAGTTGAACGAAATATTTAGCAACATCCTGTCAAACGCCATCAAGTACAACAGAAACGGTGGCCGGGTTGAGATCGATGCCCGGTGCAGCGGGGATTGGGCCTGTGTGACCGTGACGGACACCGGGATCGGCGTAGAACCGGAACACGTCGGGGAACTGTTCGAGGAGTTTTACCGGGTGCGCAGCAAGGAGACGGCCCATATCGGTGGCACAGGCCTGGGGCTATCGATCGTCAGGGCCCTGGTAGATCTGTATCGTGGGCGCGTATCCGTAGACAGCGAACCCGGTAAGGGCACGACCGTCACCGTTGAACTTCCCCTTGCAGAGGCAGATCAGGCCGGACGTTCCTCGTAGGAGGGTTTCTGTAACTGCTTTAGCCGACAAAGGTGAACATTTCCA
>SKXF01000127.1 GCA_007128555.1 Clostridia bacterium
GTTGTGATCCTCAGTTGCCACGAAATCCTGAGTAGGCAGCTTCGGCGATCTTCGCGATGGTGGTCATTCCTTGCTCATAATTTGGCAACTCCTCGGACATCACCACCAGGACCATAATCGAGTCTCCAGAGAATATTAGGGCTGCATCGTTGAGGGTGCCAGGCCAGGTTCCGGTCTTGCTTGCCACCTGAACATGCCCCGGTATCCCTGCGGGTATGCGATCCCTGGGCTGTGCTTCCTTCATCCAACTGAGGATGTCATTGAAGTGTTCTGGGTGCTCATCATTCAGCTGTATGAGTCTCATTAGAAAGAGGCCGACATCCCGGGGGCTGGCAAGGTTGCGGTCCGCAGGTACACTTGTCGCTCCCAGGTCTGCCTGGTATCTCTTGAAAGCATCACGGTCGAGTCGACGCATCAGCATGTGAGCTGCAGTGTTGTCACTATGTATGATGGCCAGGGAAGCCAGGTAGCTGAGTGGGTGGTCCGAGCCGGGAGGCTTATCCTTCAGGATCCCGGCACCGGGGGTGACGTCATCTTCGGTATATCGCAGTTCCTCACTCAGATCGATCTCGGCAGCGAGGGCCTGTTCGTAAAGATACAGAACAAGTGGGATCTTGTAGCAAGAGGCTGCGAAGAAGGCCTGGTCGGCCTCAATGGCCACCTCGAGGTCCGTCCCGAGCAGGTGGACGTAGACTCCGTAGTGTCCTGCCGAGCGGTTGATGATCTCGCGGATCCGCTGCTCTATGAGGCTCGCAGCGCCCGGGGCAAGCCTTGAAGCGCCGGCGACCTGGGCAGCTTCCTGTGGGGTTGGACCCTCAAGCGGCCTGCGGTGCAGCGTCAGCTGGCAGGCGCCTGCAAACAGGGCGATGCAAAGGAGGATCAGGATGTGTCGACGCATGAAATCGCCCTCTCCTGGTAGGTGACACCATCCATCCGGCGTCTCCGGGATCTTACATGGACCATCAGCGATGCTCTCCTTCCATACCATACCCCCAGTGGCCCGTTATTTTTCGGAACTCCCGGTTTTTGGTGACGACCTGCATTTTTATAGCGCCGACCCATTCCCTCAGTAGCCCGCCCTGGAGAACCAGGCGGGTATTTCGGACGACGGGCCACGATGTGACGAGAGGGGCATGCTCATCGATTGAGGATCTGGTGAGCAGGGGGAGGACCGAATCTGAATGTCGAACCGCAAGGACGGCAGCATGCTGATCCTTGCCCGTGCCTTCGGCCACCCTGGCTTCGTTCCGAGCCCAGTTGGCTTTGCTGTCCTGGACCGTTTGCAATCGTCCAAGGCGTCCAGCGTTTGCGCAAGGGTCAGGCTGAGACGGCTCAGATGATCCATGCTGGTACCGGTGGTGCCGGGATGATCTGCCAACTTCAAGAGCCAGCTCGATGATGATGGGTCGCTCCTCGCTGCCACGGCTCTCTCCATACCATCGATTCAACACCATCACGCGCGAGGAGCATGAGCCATGCCGGGGGCAGGCGGCGATGCCAGGTGTTCTCGTGGTATCGTGCTTCTATGGTGTGTGAGGATGAAGACTGGGCCTGGAAAAGCCATTTCATGAGACCAGGGGAACCCAGTCCGGTACGGGTATAATGCTACTGGAAGCCATGACTGCTGATCCATGAAGGGAAACAGTATGGTGAGGGGTGCCATGCTTCTCGGTGTGGGCATCTCACGGCACGTCCGTTCATCAAGGGGGGACGCGAGGAGGAAATCCTGCCCTCATCTTGAAACCTATTATTGGACCTGAGGATCAGAAGGGAGGGTGCCCTTGCAGACCAAGTCCATGAAGTTAGGGTTCGCACTTCTGGCCCTGGGCCTCATCATTGCCGGTACATGGGCTTATTCTGCCATTGAGTCCCTCAACTGGTTTGATGCTCTTTACTTTCTTGTGATAAGCATTACGACCGTGGGCTACGGGGACGTGTATCCGATGACTACCGCTGGAAAGATTATCGTTCTCCTCGTGGTGCCCATAGGCCTGGTCCTGGTGTTCGGGCTGGGGGTTACACTTCTGTCAGAACGCTTCGATGATCTCATGCTCAGGGGAGGTGCAGGCAGAATCGAAAAGAGAGTTCGTTCACTTGAGGATCATTTCATTGTTTGTGGCTACGATCGCCTGGGACAGGAGGTTGTGAAGACCCTGAGGCGCATGAAGGGAGACGTGGTGGTCGTGGACCAGGACCTGGAGGTACTGCAGGGCCTGGAGGAATCGGGGGTGCTGTACATCGTGGGCAATGCCCTGGAAGAGCAGACCCTGGTTCGAGCCGGCATAGAGCGGGCTCGCTGCGTCATAACGACCTTCAATGATGACACGCAGAACGTGTACCTTATCCTCGAAGCGAGGGACATCAAGCCCGATGTCACCGTCATTTCCTCGGCGTCGGCGCGGGAATCAAGCCGTCGTCTTTATCTTGCCGGCGCCAGTCGGGTGGTCTCGCCGCAGTTGCTCGGGGCGGACATCCTGGCCAAGAGTGCCCACAATCCTTACATCTACCATCTCATGTCGGACATGATGTCGGGTGACATTCCCGGGGAGACCATCACGCAGATTGCCATATCTCCCGGGGCAGCCCTGGCAGGCAAGCATCTGCGCGAGTTCCAGCAGATGGGAATAAGTGCCAGGGTTGTGCTCGTTAGAAGTGAGGGCTCGACGATTCTTTCTCCTTCTGGGGATGTTAAACTCGAACCTGACATGGTTCTGGTCGTTGTGGGAGAAACGGAGGAGCTGAACCGCCTGGACAAGTTAGCCTCCACCTGACTTCGGCTCCCTGGAGGATGGGGCGTCTCGAGCGCGGGGCACGGGTGCCGCGTTGAAGGGAGATGGTCTTCGCGGTTCTGCCCCAGGATCCGCTCACTCAGACGTCTATGTCCTTCCAACGGCCCGATTTGAACCGCCAGGCGGCCAGGGCTGATCTGACGAACCAGTCGGCCACCATGGCACCCCACACCCAGGTGATACCCTTGCCCAGTACGTTCACGAAGTAGGTGGCCAGGGTCAGGCGCACCAGCCAGATGCTGGCTGTGGATATGTAGAGCATGGTCCGAGTATCTCCGGCTCCGCGGAGACCCCCTGCCAGGACGAAAAACGTCGCCATGGGGATCTGGGCAAAGGCCACCACGCGAAGAAGATCGCGCCCCATGGTGATGACGTCGGGGTCCGTGGTATAGATGCGCATCAGGAGCTCGGGGATGATCAGAAGTACGATCATCATGAAGCCCATGAAGATTGCCGCAAGTTTCCAGGCTTCCCAGCCGCTCTTCTCCGCCATGTCGGGGTTCTTGGCGCCCAGGTTCTGCCCAACCATGGCCGTAGATGCGGTGGCGAAGCCAAAGGCGGGCATGTACGATATGGATTCTGCATTGATGGCGATGGTGTGGGCGGCGTAGGCCATGGTACCCAGGTTGGCCACCACGCGTACGAACAGGAGCTGTCCCATGCGGGTTATGGTCTGCTCTATGGCAGCGGGCATCCCCACCCTGAGGACTCGCCTGATCATTGCCAGGTCCAGATTGAAGAAGCCCCGGCCTTCCAGCGACAGGACCGTCTTGCCCGAAAACAACAGGACGAGCAGGACAATCCCGCCTGTTCCGCGAGCGAGGGTCGTGGCAAGGGCAGCGCCCCTCACCCCCATGGCCGGAAGTCCCAGGTGGCCGAAGATCAGAATGTAGTTCAGTATCGGATTGATAATATTGATCGCAATGTTGACTTTCATTGGGGTCATGGTGTCACCTGCGCCCCTGAGGGCACCGGTGATCATGAAGGCGGCCAGCATGAAGGCCATTCCGGGAAGGATCCAGCGAACGTAACCAACACCCAGCTCCAGGACATCGGGTGCTGGGCCCATGAGGTTGATGATCCCGGGGGCAAAGATATAGCCAAGGAACCCCAGCAGCACGGCCAGCATCCCGGCGAGGATGAGGGACTGCCGCAGGGCATTGCTCGCCTCTTCGGGCTTGTTGGCTCCCATGTCCCTTGCAACCACGGCAGTGGTCCCCATGGCCACGGCTCCGAACAGGGCAAAGGCCAGCATGAAAGGCTGGAGGCTAATCCCCACTGCGGCAATGGCTGCAGCTCCCAGCCGTCCCACCATGGCCATGTCGATAATGTGCGTGATCGTGCCCAGGCCTTGCTCTGCGACGACGGGCCAGGCCAGGCTCATGATACGCCGGCGAATCAGGCCGCTGTCTGCATCTTTGGGTAGGCGGGCGAGGCCCTCACGGTTTGCCTGCTGGATCATGGGTTTCCCCTTTCGAGGCATTGTTCTTACGTGCATACAGCACCCATTATAACAGGACAACCCCAGCTATGGCAGAGCGGTTATTTTATGGAGAGGGGATCCGGGGGGCGAGAGTGCCCCCCGTGAAGAAGGTCAGTAAAGGACTCTTCCCTGGGTGTCACGCAGCACATGTCCGGCCCGGGTGCCTGTGATCTCGTTGTTCTTTACAGCCACGACACCGTTCACCAGGA
>SKXF01000418.1 GCA_007128555.1 Clostridia bacterium
ACATCGAGGTGGTGGGCACGACCTCGGACGGCCTCGAGGCCGTTGATCTGTGCGAGCGGTTGGAGCCCGACCTGGTGATCATGGATCTACACATGGACGGCTGTGACGGCATCAAGGCCACCCGGACGATCAAGGAGTCTTCGCCCGGGGTGCGGGTCCTGGTGCTGACCATGGAAAACGATCCCGGCGTCATCGCCCGGGCCATCCGGGCGGACATCGACGGGTACATCGTCAAGAGCGCGGGCATCGGCGAACTCCACCGGGCCATTGGCAGCGTCTGCGCCGGTCTGAAGGTGTTGGACCGGGAGACCTTTGCGATGATCGCACGGCACGACCATCATAA
The DNA here is from genome assembly GCA_007128555.1 of Clostridia bacterium. The sequence continues at coordinate 344 of SKXF01000418.1, forward strand.
CGGCAAACGGCCAGTACCACCCTCGGACAATGGCCACCACCCCTTCACCGGGCGGGAACGCGAGATCCTGCACCTGATGACCTCCGGGTTGAGCACGTCGGAGATCGCCGCTCACCTGCACCTGTCCCGGGGCTCGGTGTACAACTATATTTCGCAAATGATGTCCCGTCTCAATGTCCAGACCCGGGTGCAGCTGGCAGCCTTTGCCCTCCAGCAGGGCGTCATCTCCTGAGCCGATCCCGAGCACATCCCTGTCGTGATGAGACACCGTAGGCCGGCCGCCCTCGCACCCCCACGCGCGCCTGTGGGCCAGGCGTGGGCGCTTCCACCGGCAACCGTGTGATTTGCGCGGGACCGGGTCATCCCGTCCGTTCGCTACCAGGGGAACCTGCGCGGTGGTTCCCTCGATGCGTCACTTCCATGTACGCAACCGCGCCTGCGTCCCCGGGCCCGCATAGCCAATCCGGGCCCCGCTCGTCGACGATGATCCCACGTTGGCGGAACGGTGAAGGGTTCACTCAATACCCGTCGTTCCGAACCTGACCCACAAAGCACGTCATCCGAGCGTCGCAGATGGAACTCGACGTATTGTTCGTCGCTCTCACGAACTATGTGAAGGTTCCGTGCCCACGCAACCGCTGACCTGTCAGCATGCACCACGCAATCACCGGCAGGGCCTTCACAGCAGACGTTGCCCCAGCCGTCGAGGTGCCTCGGGGCCCAGGAGGCCGCTGTGTGCCAGGTCCCCGGGCCCCTGAACGATCTGATGGCCTCCTCGCCCGGGTGGGGAGCATGATCTGCTGAATGTCCCTGGATCCAGGTCATCCCCCCTGTTGATGAACATCTCTGAGCAAGGAGCCGCTCCGGCCATTCCCAGGCAGGATGGTTCCAACACCATCCGCTTCCAGGGAACTGCCGGAACGGCCCGCCCTCGAACCCGTACGCCGGACCTTCGCTGCCACGCATCTGTGCCAGGGAGGTCAGATCCGTCTCATATCTCCATCGCTTCAGCCCTTCCCCGGCCCACAGGCTCTCCCCAGTCCTCCCCGATGTACCCGTTACTCGACCCCAAGCACCGTCAGGACTGGACCGGTCATGTGCATACTCATCTCATCGTGGTAAAGAGCGTGTATGATCACGGTCCGGCCGACGGCAGATTCCAACAGGCCCTGCACTCGCCCATCATGGGCGATGAGCACGTAGGTGGGAGGCACTCCCCCTGCTGAACAGGTGAGCAGTTGGAAGTGACCACCCTCCAGCTCACTCCACTGGACAGTGCCGCATAGACGCTTTATGGCCACCAGGCTTCCCATCCTTTCCATGCTGCGGAAGACCACCATGGCTGCCTGGGCTCGGCTGGCAATTCCAGTGGGATCGAATAGGCCACGGTCATCGCCGATCATGAGACCGGCCACGTAGACCGCCCTCACCGCTTCCTCGGCCCAGTCGGGGACGTCTTCCATATCCCCGGGTTGTTCCAGGAGGGCAGCGAAGACGTCACCATACGCCTCCATCTCGTGGCAGCCCCACAGGATGCGCGCCAGCATGACGGCCAGTTCGGAGCGAGTGATGGGATCCTGGGGCCGGAACATCCCCTGATACCCGGTGACCAGGCCATGACGGGCAGCCGTCTCCACGTAGGGGAAGTACCACGCACTCGCCGGCACATCGCCGAAGGTCGGATTCTGCGGACGTTCCAGGGCTCCTCGCCCCTCGGGGTGACCCTGGAGCATCCCCACCAGCAGCTTCGCCATCTCCGCCCGGGTCACCGGCCGCTCCGGTTGATATTCCTCCTCGTTTACCCCGCTGATAATGTGGCGGCTCGCCAACAATCCCACCACCTGTGCACTCCAGTGCCCCACGACGTCCGCAAAGGTCTTCTCATGAAGGAGCACGGCATAGGTACCTTCCCGGTTTATCTGGGTCCGAAGGGTGCCGCCTTCATGATCCAGGATACCGCCCAGGTACATCCAGGCACCGTCACGAGTCCTGTGGTAAAGACCGAGCTTCCGCAGATCGGCGTCTCCCCACACCCCGGGATCCAGTGCGAAAACGGCGTTAAGGGGCTTTTGGGGTTCGACCCCTCCTGTGTCCAGCCTGTAGGCATAACCGGTTCCGAAGTATCCTGGTCGTTCGCCGACCTCGAGCACGGTGACATCCAACCAACCCGGCTCAGGGAAAGCCCCTGCAGGCACATCCAGTACGAGGCTCCCGTCAAACAGCGTCAGGATGTGGGCCCCCTCATCCACGGGATGGCCCGGCTCGCGGGCCGGGGGAAGCACCGGTGGGCTCGCAGGCGGAGGTACCTCCTCCTGGCCAGTTACCACCGTGATATCCCTGGTCCGGACCACCGTCGTACTATCCACCCAGAGGATCCCGTTGTAGACCTTCTTCTGGAAGACCACGGTAGTCGTTAAGGTGCCCGGTTCCGTGGCCGTGTAGATCACTCCGTAGGGAGGATCGCTCCAGCTTCCCCCGGAACCCTCGGCATCGTTGATGCTCCAGCTGAGGGGAACGTAGCGCTCATCCCCCAGGACAGCCTGCCCCAGGTCCGCCTGGTCCTGGCGGTCCCCGATGGCCCACATCAGGCAGGGTTCTCCAACGGTCAACTGCGGCCGGCACCACCGGATCTGGTTGTTGTCCGGGTCCGCCAGGATGGGCTCTGTCCTCGGTTCCTCGTAGACCTGGACGCCCCTGGCCGCCATGAGACCCGATGCGGTTTCGGCGATGATGGTGGCGTGCCCCGGGCTCAGGCCGCTCACGACACCGCCTGGCGACACGGTGGCAATTTCCGGGCTATCCGATTCCCACGACAGCTCGTAGTCGTTGGCCTCTACAGGAACTAGCGACAGCAGCGACGCCAGGGCCAGGGTATCCCCCACCGCCACGTCCATCCACTCGTGGTCGGCAAATCCCATGGCCTCCAGGGGAATGGTCGCCACCTCGGGAATGACCACGTCGGTCTCGAAGTCTCCGTCCTCCAGGCCCCGGCCATGGTATGCCACCACCTCTTCGGACACGGCGGCGGTGTAGGTCTCTCCCACTGCCAGGGCCTCGTCGGGGATGAAGCGGAAGACGCGGGCCAGGGGCACACCGTCCTCGGTGTCGCCCACCTGGGCCCGTTGTTTGTTCCCAGCCGCCGACAGGGCTGGATTCACCGGCACGACTTCACCCGGGGCGACATCGCCTTCCCACAGCACTCGCAGAGCGGATGCATCCACGGTGGCAATGACCATGGGGCGTGAGAAGGTCACCTGGATATAACTGCCGCCTGAGCCAGCCCGAACCCCCTCCACCTCGGGAGCCTGGAGGGATACCAGGCTGATGTCCACGTCGGTATGGGGCGGTGGTACCGTGAGCTCCTCGCTGTACGCGGTGCGGTACCCCTCCTTCTCGTAGATGACCTGCCAGAGCCCGGGGAAGACATCCCACCCATAGCGGCCCTCCTCATCGGTAAACTGCGGGTTGGGACCTTCCTCGTAGAGCTCCGAGTCCCAGGGATGCCACAGGCCTTCCTCGTCTTGATAATAGACGGTAGCGGAAACTCCCGACACCAAGTTCCCGTGGTATCCCTCAAACACGAATCCACTGGGGTCGATCTTGTACCGGGGGCGGCTAAACCGCCGCCTCGAACGAGCAATCCTGCTGATCCGATCCGTTACGTTCTCGCACTCGCCCTCCTGGGCGCGGAGATCGGCCAGCGCCATCAGGTAGTCCGTTGTCGCGTTGAACATCGCGTTCTCCCAACCGTCCAGGACGGCATCGGCCAGGCCGAAGGTCAGGCCGTGCAGGGGGTTCATCGCTGCCATGCCGGCAGCGTTGAATCCCTGGCGGACCTGGTGCGACGCCTTGCTGGTTGCCTCCATCACATCCAGTTGATTGTGCATCATGTTGGTGATGGCTCCCCCGCACTGGTCACTGAACAGGGCGGATTCCCGCAGGCTCGCGTACTCTGCCGCTCGCTGAAGGTACCTCTCATCCTCGCCCATCATGGAGAGAAGGCCTGACAGGGGTCCGGCGACCTTCTCCACGACCGTGTCAATCTGGGTCATGCCGAACTTATCAAAGTTCCCGGGGAGAGGCGTGAACTGGCCAGCGAATCCCTCGGGCACCGCCGAGGGCAGGAGAAAGGC
>SKXF01000086.1 GCA_007128555.1 Clostridia bacterium
AAGGACGTTCTATACGTCGTGTACTTCGCCCTGGCAGCGGATTCGGACTACAAGCCTGGGCACACAGGGTCTTGGAGCATCCACAGTGTTCATCTGCATGTGGGAAGCAGTCCCCAGGATATCCCCCGCACAACCGTCGGAGGTATGCCAGGAGGCCCGATTCCCGGCCAGTTTGAGTACAAGTCGGAGGAGGAAGGTGCCTGGCACCATGTGGTCGATCCCCTTGACGTACACACAAGATGGGACGGTGACAACTGCATCATCATTGCGGCCCATGCTGACATGGTGTGGTGTCCCAAGGGCAAGGACGCCTGATAGGATGCCGCCATTCCCCATGCCTGCTCGGTCTTTTGCCTGCGATGATGTCGGATTTCGAGGGGGCCTGCTCTGGTTCTTCATGCGCTCCCCGCACGATTTCGTGAGAGGGCAGCCAGAACAGATTTGCCCCGTCGGCTTCGATGTGCAGTTGGGGATGGTGCCCCGCGATGCGGGGGGGAGTGTTCGATCGTTCCTGCTGGGATGTTCGATGCCCCTGGTCCGCGAAAAAGACGTGACCTGTGTTGCGACGTTGCCCGACTGGCCCACGATCAGCCGCTTCACCCCAGCCTGTGCAACCGTGAAGTTCGAGGTGCTATCGTGGGACGTCTCCGGGCCTGTCGGTTCCCTACGGATTCGCTTTTGATCTCAGCCGGCCATGGCTTCACCGTCCCTGATGTGCCGGTTCCCCGTAGTTCCAACCCGGCTTAGGGTATGTCAGGATCCTCGGTGTTGGGTGGGTTGAACTAGGGTCCCTGGGGGGGGCGTGGAAGCTCCTGGATCACTTCATTGCCCAGCTTGGTAATCCCGTCCAACGTGCCCAGCCAGATATCGCCGTCGGCGTCCTGCAAAATAGACAGGATCTCCTGGTGGGAGAGTCCATCGTCCTCGGTGAGGATGGTTCTATGGTCCCCCCGCATGATCATGACCCCGTCGAACTCAGAGCCGAACCAGAGGCTTCCCTGGTCGTCCTGGTAAAGGGAGCGAACTTTTTCTCCCGCCAGGCCGTCTTCCTTTTCCATGATGTTCTCCAGCACCCACATGTCGCCAGAGTGGGCAAACAGAGCCGCACCGCCCCGGGTGTAGAAACCCGTTCCCACCCAGACGACACCCGGCTCCACTTCCAGGAAGGCGGTCACGTTATCGTTGGGCAGTCCCTCTTCCGTGGTGAAGTACTGCCAGGTTCCGTCGTCGTGCCGGATGCTCACGGCCCCGCTAGGCACTGCATAGGCACCAAACCAGAGGCAGTTCACGTTGTCCTCCATGATCACATTGACCATGTTCACGGCCAGGCCGTCTTCGGTTGTAATCCAGTTCCAATCCAGGCCATCGTGGAAGGCGGCGCCACCCCAGGTTCCGACCCAGATTCGGCCGCTGGTGTCCTGGTACAGGGTGTTCACCCGGTTGTCGGGAAGGGTATCCGGCGCGGTGAGGTGTGTGAAGGTGCTGCCGTCCCAGACGACGACTCCGTCTTCATAGCCGACCCAGAGTCTTCCCTGGTCGTCGACGAGCACGGATGTAACGTAGGCAACCGACCAGGGGAATTCCACCTGGCGTATGACCTCTGCCGCCTGGCGGTCAATCTCATACACCCCGCGGCGCCCGCCGGCCCAGATCCGGTCGCCCTTTTCGGCCATGCTCATCACGTTCTCAGCTCTCAGAAGCACGTGCCATCCTTCCGGGAGTGCCATGAGAGCCGCTCGTTCACGTTGTTCCTCTAACTGCCTGTCAATCATGGTCAGGACGAAGATGCCCGCGCCCAGTGCCAGCAGTAGAAACCACATCGACCAGATCCGATTCGGTCTAGGCAAGGTTTTCCGCTCCTCCTGTGGGCGATAGATCCACTCGGCGAGTGGAAACGCGGGAGGCTTCTTCCATATCATGCGTCACGTAGATCAGGGAGGATCCTCCACTCGCTATCGTCTGCAGCGTGAATTCGAGAAGCCTGTCTTTGAGTGCCGCATCCAGGTTTGTCAGCGGTTCGTCCGCGAGCAGGCAAAACGGGCGGGGTGCCAGGGACCGGGCAAGGGCGACCCTGCGGGCCTCACCTCCGGATATTTCGTCGGGATATCGCCCCGATAGGTGCCCGATGGCGGACTTGTCCATGAGTTCTGTCATCCGCTCCACGGCCTCCTTCTTACCCATGTCCTTCAGTCCAAAGAGAATGTTCTGCTCCACCGTCATATGGGGCCAGAGAGCAGGGGACTGGAAGATGAACCCAAGATTGCGCCGGTGGGGGGGGATCTGCACCCTTCCGGGGGCGCTGGCCCGCCTGCCCTCGAGGACGATCTTTCCGCTGTCCGGTGTCTCGAGGCCGGCCAGTAGACGCAGAAGGGTGGTCTTGCCGCAGCCCGAGGGGCCCGTCACGACCAGGAACGACTTCTGTGGTAGTTTGAAGCTCAGGTCCCTGAGCACGGGGGTCGTATCGAAGGCCTTGGTCAACTCGTTCACCACCACGGTGTCCATCACGCATTACCTCCCGTTCGTTTGGCGAAGAACAGCGTGTGTAGGGCCAACATGCCCATCACCAGCGCCAGCAGCAACATGACCAGGCAGAGTCCGGCCACGGAGCTGGTTTCGCCGTAGTGCAGGTATTGGTAGATTTTCATCGTGAGCGTGTTCTGTCCCGGAGGTGCCACCATCAATGTTGCCGCGATCTCTCCTGAGGTCAGCACAAACACGAGGAGGGCGGCCGCCAACAGTGCCTTGCCCAGCAGCGGCAGGTGGATGAAGAGAAGGGTATGCAGGCGGCTCTTCTGCAGGATCTGTGCTGCGTCCAGTAGCAGCGGATCAATCCGGCTGTATCGTGCCAGCAGGATCAGGGCGGCGATGGGGATGAAGCGAATCACCCCGGCCAGTATTGGCATGAGCAGGCTCCCATACAGGTCCACCGGCAGGGCCCGGTTCCACATGAAGATCAACCCGATGCCCACCAGGGGACCGGGGAGGGCGAGCGGCAGCAATAGGGCGAACCACCACACCCGGCCCAGGGCCCCCTTGAGACTGATGCATCGGGCTGCTACCAGGGCGAGAGGCAGGCAGAGGAGCGCCGCGGCGGTGGCGATGATCAGGGTGTAGCCTGTCTCTGACGTGGAATTGAGGGTCGGTCGCACAAGGTTTTGCCACGTACCGGTGACCGAGACCAGGCTGAACAGGGGAACGGCCACCTGGAATAGAATCAGGACCAGGGCTGCTGTCTGCAGCGCCGAAAACCAGGTTGGAAAAGCGAATTGGAAGCGCCTGCGTTCCAGGGGTACGGGGGTGACCACCAGGCTGCGAAAGGCCGACTGGAAGACCCAGGCCGTTGCCATGGCCAGGATCAGCAGGGGAAGAGCCAGGGCAAAGGCCCGGTTGTGCTGGTACGTGGCGCTGTATTCGGCGAAGATCTCCAGGGAGTAGGTGTTGACCTGGTACAGGGAGGGCACGCTGTAGTCCATCAGGGTAAAAAGGAAGATGAGTGCGCTCCCCGCGGCGATGGAGGGTGTCGCTGCCGGGATCACGATTTTCTTGAACACGTGGTAATCATCCCGCATCACCCTGGCTGCGTCCACCTGGAAGGGATCGAGCAGTTCGAAGCCGAGTAGGGCCATGCCCACTCCAAAGGGCATCAGGGCCATCATCTGCACCCACCAGCTGAGCCAGAGACCGTGAAGGGGGAAGGCCGGAAGGCCCACCTGGGCCAGGAACGGGTTGAGAGCGTGCAGGAGCGCTGACCATGAGAGGGCATGTACATAGGGGGGAACCACTGCCATGACCAGGACCAGGTAGCGCAGGTAAAGCCCGGCCCGGTTCTGCCACAGGTGCAGGCGGATTCCTGCCAGCGCACCGAGAACGGATCCTCCCACAGCAACCAGGGCCGCATAGCCCAGGCTGCGAAGCAGAAGGTCCAGCCTTCGTCCGACGGGGAGGGCGAGGTGCAGCAATCCCCAGTTTCCACTGACCAGTTCGCCGGTGAGGCTGACCAGGAGGACGGCCACCGGCCCAGCAACCACTGCCAGGTACAGAAGCAACCATGCCGCCTGTTGTCCGTGTTCAGATATGCTCAGTGTCGGCTTTCGCAAGGCTCACCTACCCGTCTCAGCGGATGAAGATTTCCTGCATATCCTCCTTGGCCGCCTCCATGTACTCGAAGATCTCGTCAAGGCTGACGTCCATGGACCGGACATTCAGGACATCGTCCTCAGAGGCTACCGGTCGGACGGTCAGGTCGAACCAACCTGAGTCCACCAGCATATTCTCCGTCTCGGCGGCAAGCAAGAAGTCGATCAATGCCTTTGCTGTTTCAGGGTTGGGTGCACCACGGATCATGGCTACGCTGTTTGGGATGATCAGGGTGCCGAGGCCTCCCTCTTCCTGGTCCAGAAAGACCACGTCCACATCGGCACCTCGTCGAACCGCTGCGTAGGCATCATCGGTATCGGTGAGCCCCAT
>SKXF01000001.1 GCA_007128555.1 Clostridia bacterium
AAACAGGTGATCGTAGGCTGCATCCACGGTGCCCGGGTAGGAAAAGACCCACCACTGAACATCCGGATGCGACGCAAATAAATCCGTGCTCATATCACGGACGAGTTTCGTTCGTTCGGAATCGAACCGGAAGGCTGAAGCGACTGGAGCCCATGCTGATTCCGGCAACTCCGCCTGCAACTCCCCTGGACCTTCCGCCTCCCTGCCAGCATATAAGAGATAGTAGGTGATCAACCCGCCGCCCAGCAAGAACACCACGAGTGCGATACACAGGCCAATGATGCAGCCCCGGCCTCTCTTTCGGGTAGGCGCGGCCGGTGTTGCAGTGGAGGATCCCTGTTGACGGAATGATTCTGGGGGGGTTGTGGTGATTTGCCTCCTATATGAAGGAGCGGTACGAAGAGAAGGAGGGGTTCGAGGTCATCGAGGACACTCGTTTCCAGTGGCAGGACCAAGGGTATCGGATCACGACCATTTACCATGTCGGACCACGAGAAGGTGTATACCAATGTGAGTCGTGGGGTTGACGATCCTTCATAACACCTATGCGCTGCACGCTCCTTTCCCAGATGGCCAGAGCGGCATGGGAATGTCGTCATCACAACGTTTGAAGGGGTACTCCGCGTTGATCCTCCTGTGCCTTTTTCCGCGTTATGGCTTTACCGGATGCGCGGTCCCAAGGTGCGATGCCATGATCAGCGGCACATCCCTGTGCTATTCTTATGCTCAAATCGAGCGAGAACCCCAAGATCATTCCGAGGTAGCCCGCTCAACATTCTGAAAAAGACCGCTCACCAATCCGATTCGGGACCGATCAGCAATCCGATGAGTTCGCTCATCTGTTAGTGGATTAACTGGTAGTTGCGTGGTATTGCAGGAAGCGATGATCAGCTCCCCGACTTACCCTGGATTCACTGATGGAGGGAGCCGTTGACATGAGAAGAAGAGGGAGACGCCTCGCTGCCCTCCGCTGCCCCGATCTTCCTGGCCTACGTCGCTGCCGTGGGGTACATCCTCCATCTCTTCCAGCGCCCTGGCCGCTTGGTCGATCCTGATCCCACCCCTCGTGGCCCTGGCAACCAGTTCGGGGTCCCGTCCTTGCTCCGGCTCTGAACGTATACACCACCGCCGTCATGGGGATCGGCCTGCCCTCTCACAACCTCATGATCCTGGTCGGGGTGGCAAGGTGGGCCACTTCACCGAGCGAGAGACCCTCCGCTTCTTCCCTGCTCAGATCCCGATCACGCTTCTGGAAGTGGCCTTTCAGATCGGCTGGTGGATCCTCCTGGACAGCTCTGACCTTCAGGCTCTCTTCGGAAAGAACCCCTATCACTCTCAGACGATCTACCGAACCTGTACTCGCAAATCCGATCCTACCCTTCGGATGTAACTGGTATGCACAGCACACCCAGGGCAGAGGGCTATTCGAGCACCTCCTCCGCCCTGGGGTGCACCCCGTGCCCTCGCCGCGGACCTTCACGTCACGCCCCAGCATTCCATGGGCATAGCCTGGAGCTGCTCCAGGAACTGGGGACCCATCCTCTGTCCGGCGAAGCCAGCCGGAACACCCACATCAGATGATCATTGGGGTATTATTCCGTCTCACCAAAATCGATACTAATCTCGAGATCACCGCCACAGTCCGGGCAGGTCTCCCCCAGTTCATGGACACCCCCCTCGATCTTGATCCTGCGTTCGTACCCACAGTCCATCCGGCATTTGCAATCAACGATCATGGTCCAGCCACCTCTCTATAGCCCTTTCGAGTGCACCGCAAAGCATCTGCAGATCGTCCTCCTCGACCACGCCACACCTCGCCGGCTGCCTCTGCCCCTAAACCGGTCCCTTTGTGCCCAGTCCGACGGTCATGGACCTGCATCCTTACCACGGGCTGCCCTCGCGAGGGCCTATCAGGGATATTCTCCGGCACCGGATGCAAACCTGCAGGGGAGGATCGGCTCAGTAGACCTGGGGGTAAAGGCATGGTTGCTATCTGACTGCGGGGATACTTGAGCAACTGAACGACATTTATGACTGTGACGAACCTGCTAGCCCTGAGGCTTTGCTGTGCTATTATTATGCACTACTGAATATACAGCCGTTCACTTAAGAATTGGAGAGGCCCCCCGTACGAATACCTCTGACATCGGATGGGGATCTATTCAGCTCAGCGGCAGAAACTGGGCAACGGCTCATTTAGTTGCACACATACGGCAAGCGCCAGGTTCCGGAAAGAAGAGATACCGGGCTGAACTCCCCGTGGAAGGGCCAGAGCAGTCGTTCCAATAGCAATAACCCACGATGCTTACCCCGAGGTTTATGAGTGTGTCACCGCTACTCAGACTTTAAAGAGTCGGTGGCCGAACATTTCTCTCCTGTGCTCAGTGAAGTTTGGGAGTTTGAGGTGTCAGGCTTAGGTCCCCTAATAGGCTGGCTCGATTACCGGATCAAAGATTCTCGCGATCAAAGATCATCTCCTCTCGAGGCCGCGGAGGCCCGCGAAAATACATTGCGTGACCAATCGGGCCAAATCCGAGTACATGGTAAAAAATGATAGGGCTCGTCTCCTAAGGAGGAATGGGGGGTTACAGTGTGTGGACGTGAGGGGGCTCGAACCCCTGACCTCTAGAGTGCGATTCTAGCGCTCTCCCAGCTGAGCTACACGCCCGGCAATTCGATTGCAACATACATGTTACATCACACTGGAATGTGGGTCAATAGACTCGCCCTGGGACAGTATCCGGCACGGTCCGCACTGACACGTCTAGGACTCCTGCAGGTGTCGCTCAAAGGCGAGCCATGAATACAGTCTCATTGCTGGGGGAACGAGCAGGAGAAGAAATAAGAAGAAGCTAAACGGACCGATCAGGACCACCAGGCTGAGCAGCAGTGAGAGACCAGCCACGATTGTACCCGAAATACCGTTGACAGGCTCATTGCTGACCCACAGTGTCTCCCACCCTCTGAGTGCTTTCGAATAGCACGCACTGTGAAACGGGGAAATGCCAAATATCACCAGGGTCGTTACCAGGTCATCTGATCGGCGTATTCGTCTCCCACAATGTCGGCAGAGGATCAGTGACTCCACAGTACCCACCTCCTGATGTTCCTCGTAACACAATGCAATCTCGAAATCTCCAACCGTGCACAGGGCAAGGCGATCGCCACTGTCATGACCTCACATACTGGACCTGCGAGGCACCCGTTGGCCGGAAATCACCATCTGGTTTGCAGATGGACATGCTCCTGTTTCACTCCTACTACGAGTATGCCACATAGACGTCGACCCCTGGAAGGCTTCTGTTCGCCGCCTCAAAACCTCCGACACGGCGGGACAGCCGGGTGTTTGGCATTGATGCATAGATTAGCGGCACATTGAGCATGGCTAACACGTGAAGGTATGCCAGAAATCAGGAAGAGGTGATGTGTAGTGACGACGTTCCACGTGATCCACATAATTGCCGGAGCTTGGCTGATCATTTCGCCCTATCTGAATATTTTCGACACGAGAAACCTGATGGTCAATAGCGCTATCATTGGAGCCGTGGTGCTTCTATACAACCTGTGGTTTCTCTTTGCTCGAACAAACGTCGATGTCCGACCGGACGCCTGACCTGGATCGAGCGTAGACGCCCACAACAGCTGATTGGCAATGAATTGTGGTGGTCTGATGGAATGAGGTCGACACAAACTGCCCGTCAGGCCACCGCTCACTGCAACGCGACGCGTGACGTCATCCTCTCCCCTGTTTCACGAAGGATCCCAACTTGCTACAATACGGATGGAATGAAAACAACCTCAACCATGGGAGGCGTCGCATGCTTGATGTCCCGGACCCAGAACAGGATCACGATCACTGTCCCCTTTGCGGCGGGCGGATCCACCCACTGTACCCCGAACCCCTGGTCGGAGGTCCCTACTTTCACTGCGACAGGTGCGACCTGATCTCAACAGGGGAAGAGGGTCATCTCGGTCCTTCCGAGGAACGGACCCGATACCTTGAGCACGATAACTCACCGGACAATGTCGGCTATGTCAGCATGTTCGAAGAGTTCCTGGAAAAGGCCGTTCTGCCCTTCTCCTGCGGTGGGCGTGCCCTGGAATTCGGGTGCGGACCGGGCCCGGTCCTGGCCGGCCTCCTCGAAAAACACGGATTCATCACCGACCTCTACGATCCCTATTTCTTCCCTGATGAAGGCCACCTGTGCTCCGGCTACGACCTTGTGACCTCTACCGAGGTGTTCGAGCATCTTTCACAGCCAGCCGAGGTCCTTAAAAGACTCTGCCGGATGATCCGTGATGACGGAATCCTTGCGGTCATGACCCATCTTCACCCCGGCCGGGATGACTTCATCACCTGGTGGTACCATCGCGATCCCACGCACATCACCTTCTACAGTGCAGCGACCCTCAACTGGATTTGCTCACAATGGCCCCTGGATCTCCTGTACAGTGA
>SKXF01000235.1 GCA_007128555.1 Clostridia bacterium
AGCCTTCACGATCTCCGCCTCGGCAAGGTTCGACACCTCCAGAACCTCAACCCAGTTTCCCTCGTCTTCGCCTCCGCGCTCGTTCATTGCCTACCTCCACCTTTCTCATCGCCTCAGGGATGGGTCCTTATACTTATCCTTTCCCAGGACAGCCCCGTCACTCTGGATACCACGGAGGCAATCTGGGCGGCCTGCACCTCGTCTATCTCTTCACCTTTCACCATCACCAGTGCACCATCCTTCATCAGGTAGACAAGAACCTCGTCATAGTCTGCGCCCATGAGCAGCTGTTCAGCCTCGGACTCCATGGAGAGTTTCTCACTCATCTCGATAAGTCTGTCCTGGGCCACTCCCCTGGCCTCGCTGGTGGAGTTCGGATTGTTCACGATCTCCCTCAGGATCTCCACCGTCTGGCTCCGGGACTTCTCCCGCGACAGGCGCGTCTCCGCGAAGTAGTTCCCCCCAGATTCATCCAGTTCCTGCTCAGACGCGTCCGTCCAGACAGGCAGCGTCGGATCGGCATCCGCCTCGTCAGGGCCCCGCCCGAAACGTCCTGCAACGAGAACCAACAGCACGATCAGCAGAATCCCGACGACAGCCGGCTTCAACGTCTCCTTGCGATTGACGACGAAAATGGATCGCATGTGCTATTTCCCTCCCTTCCCCGGCAGCACCGTCACCCTGTGTGCAGCCACATCTAGCAGCGTGGTAACCGCTGTAGACAGGTCCGTCCTCACCTGCGAGTCCCCGGCACCCTCTGCCACGACAAGGACGCCTCGGACGCTGGCGGAGTCCACCCGGAGGATCACCGGTTCCTCGGCTCCACCCGATCCTCGGAGCATCGACAGGCTCGCCTCATCCTGTATCTCGAGGATCTCGCGAGCCCCGCCCTCGCTGTCCCTTTCGAGGGTCTGGCTCTCAGAAGAGCGGACTCCCTCGTGATAGCTGAAGGAGGGGCCGAACTCCAGCATGATCCGGACGTGAACCGTCCCGGCACCCCGGACCTGCGAGAGGATTGCCGCCAGCTGCTGCGACAGGTAGTCCTGGAAAGCGAGCAAGTCCTGGTCTGCAGCGCCGCTCCCCGTAGGGATCTGCATCTGGGTTGCCGGTGCAAAATTGGACCACAAGTGATCGTCGGCCTGCACGGTCTGCTCTTCGCTGGTTGTCCTCGAACCTGACCCGCCACTGATGACCACAATGATCACCGCAGCTGCGAACACACACACGACATATGGAATGTACCTGGTGTAACGGCCGGACAGCTTGATCTTCATGGATGGCTTTGCTCCCCCCACAAAACGAGAATCTGATCCTGCCTGAGCCTGTACCTGGAGACCAGGTGATGGATAATGTCCCCAAGGACGTCCCCGGGAATCTCTTCGGTCATCCCTTCGTCCTCCCGTGTCGATTTCTGATCGCCGATGCGGATCGCGGAAATCTGGACGGGCGACATGCCGATGCCCTCCTGGTCCGCCTCGGTCTCCTCCGGATCGTGCCTGAACAGGTGAACCTTCACCCCTTCGATCTCACCCTCGTCGCGGACCACCAGTTGGACCTCGGGATGCAGGTCCAGGCTGCGGAGGGCTGAAAGACCCCTCAACTCCTCTGCAATGAATGCCCCCAGCCGCTCTGCGTAAAGCGCCAGGGTCTGTGCGTGCGCCCCCTCGCGTCCCCTCTCTGCCAGCACCTGGCCCGATACCGCCGGTGCCGCCAATCCACCATCAGCCAGGGAGTTCATACTGCCCTCGATGGCCGGGACAAGGTTGACCAGGGGAGATATGATGGCCAGTAGAAGCAGCACACCACAGACGAAGCGAACATACGATTTCATCTCGCCCTCGGGTGCCAGCATCTCGCTGACCCTGAGCATCAGCACCACGAGTACCAGGACGCGAATGTAGTCCATCAGGGCATTCATCGCAGCATCACCGTCGCATTCCCCGCGCCCAACATGATGGTGATGGTCAGGTAGAACATCAAAGCCACGGCAGCCACCGCCACCGTGAGTCCGGTCATTCCGTCGGCAAGCACATCAAGCAGATCCGAGATCTCCTCGCCTCCGAGGGGCGCAGCCAGGGCCGCACCCGTCCGATACGCGATGGTCATGACCGCAAGGCGCAGGATGGGAAGGGCTGCGATCATGGCCACGAGGAACAATCCCAGGATTCCCGCAGCGTTTTTCACCAGCGACGACGATGCCATGACCATCTCCCCGGCATCGGAGAAGGTGCTGCCCAGGACCGGTATGAAGGACTTGGCGGCAAACTTGATCGATCGCAGGGTGACTCCGTCGGTCACGGCTCCGGCGGCGCCCTGGACCGTGATGACGCCCACGAAGACGACCATGGCCCCCTCGAGCACCCAGAGGGAGCCCTTTCTGAACAGGGCGGCCAGCCGCGCGAGGGGCCTCTCCGGGGTGAAGTAGCCTGCCAGTTCGACCATCACTGCCGCAAAGAGCAACGGGAAGACCCAGTTCACCACCACCTGAACAACGGCATGGCAGACGAAGATCACCATGGGGTGGAAGATTGCCGCGGTGGTGAAGGCACCGCTCGCGGCCAGGAGGGTCGTGAGCATCGGCAGGAGGGCCAGCATCATGTCGCTGAGGCTGTTCACCGTATCGCGAGCGACAGTGAAGGCCTCGCGAAAGGTGACCATGGCAACCGCCGCCAGGGCCAGGTAGATGACCCACCGGGCGACCATGGAGACGGTGTCATGGCCCCACGCCCCCTCGGCCTGGCTCAGAAGAGAAGACAGCAGCGACAGGACAAGGAGCTGGGCCAAAAGACCCAGGTGGGCCACCACCTCTCCCCCCAGGTACCTGAGCAGTAGGCTGCTAATGTGCCCGACCGACAGGACCTCCTCGCCCCTTCGAATCCGATCGATCACCGTTGGCAGGTCAATCGGCGGGAACTCCTCCCCGATCTCACGCTGCAGGTCATCCACGAAGTCATTGAACGGCGTGATATCCATGTCCTCCATCTGGCGGCGGGCAAGGTCGTCAGCCATGTCCGCGGATGCGGCATGGAGCGTCGAGGCAAGGACACACAGGAGGATGAGGGTCACCGATAGAACTCGCGCGATGCGGATCATCGCCCGGTCACCTGATCCAACAGTCCGATGATGATGTCCGCCACCGCAACGATGATCGGTACGGCCATGGCTAGAATCAGGATCTTCCCTGCAAGCTGCAGATTCTTGGCCATCGTCCCCTCGCCCACGTCGATGCAGAGCTGGGACCCAAAGTCCACCACGTAGGCGATGGCGATGACCCGGAGAACGGTCCTTAGGTACAGCATCTCGACACCGGCCCGCGCCGAGAGGGCCTCCAGGCCGCTGAGGATGGGGGGAAGCTGGGCGATGATCGCGGTGAGAATGACCCCCGTGGCGGCGACGCCCAGGAGCATGGCAATGCTGTCTGAGCCCCGGCGCACGAGGATTAGTAGCAGGCTGCATGTCAGGGCAAAACCCACCAGTTGCACTATGTTCACCGGCACCACCCCCCAAAATCAGAACTGCACCATGGTTCGAACCGCATCGAAAAGGCCACTGATCAGCTCAACCAGGGAATACATGACCACTATGAGTCCCCCCACGGTGACGGCCATCGCCCATTCGCCCTTGCCAGCCTGCTCCAAGACCGTCTGCAAAACTGCCACCAGGAGCCCAACCGCTGCGATTTGAATCACCAGGCTCACCAGGGATGGATCCATCTGCGTTCTCCTTTCATCCGTCCTCAGGCCAGAACCACCGCTACCAGGATTCCTCCCAGCAGCCCCAGCGAACGGAACAGCCGCCCTCGTCTCCGGCTGTCGTCCCTCGCCTCGTTCATCTGCCCCAGCAGGCGTTCGTCCACGGCCTGAAGATGCCGGATCTGATCAGCCCCGCCTGAGGCCCCGAGGGTTGGTCCGAGAGATGCGAGGATCCGAAGGTCCTCGGCCGTCAATGAAAGCTCATCTCGGCACGCCCCCACCGACAGAGCCCATGCCCTGCCGGCCGTGGGGGCCCCCTCGCTCCCGAACAGGTCGGCCGCGCGGTCAAAGATTTCCGCCACCGCCCCGTCGTGGATCCCTGCCAGCTCCCGCCAGGCCACCGGAAGGGGCTTTCGCGAGTAGTCAATCTCGGTGACCAGGGCGCGCAGACCGCCGCGGATGCTTTCGAGGTCCCGGTAGCGGGATTCCAGCTGCATGAAGCACAACTGGCCGGTGAGCATGCCCGCGATCACGATCAGACCCAGTCCGAACAGTTTCAGCACAGTTCAAACACCCCCTCCACGGTTCCGGGGCCCTCTCTGCGGCTGAGAAGCACCGCCCGGGAGAAGGCCCCCTCCTCAAGCAGGCGACCCACGTATGGCCGTCGACGGACCTCGGAGATCCGGGCTGCATGCACCGTGGCAATCACGGACACCCCCGCGTTGACCGCCTCCCGGACCGCCTGGACGTCGGCCTGTCTTCCCAGCTCGTCGGTTGCCAAAACGTCGGGCCCCATGGAGCGAAGCAACATCAGCATGCCCTGCCCCTTGGGACAGCCGTCGAGCACATCGGTCTGAAAACCAACGTCGAAGGTCGGCTCACCCCGATGACATGCAGCCACCTCGGATCGCTCGTCCACCAGCCCCACGCGACGACCGGGAATGCCTCGCTCCGGGTAGCCGTCGGATACCAGTCGGACCAGGTCCCTCAACAGGGTGGTCTTGCCGCATCCTGGCGGGGACATGATCAGGGTGTTGCTCCACCTTCCAGCACAGCAGAGTTCAGCCAACAGGGGGAGGGCGATCCCCTTCAGCTCACGCCCCCTCCGAATGTTCATCCCCCCGGGGTGAATGAGTCTCTGAACCCGTCCATCCTCCATGACGGCCTGTCCGGTGACCCCAACCCGGTGCCCCCCGGGAAGGGTCAGGAATCCCTGGGCCACCTCTCCTTCAAGGGCGTAGGCGGACCCCCCGGTCATCAGGCTGATGGTCTCGATCAGATCGTCCCTCTGAACAACAAGGGCCATTTCACGGGAAACAACCAGCCCACCGGTCGGACTCACAAGATGCAGCCGGTCATTGGCCCAGATCCCCAGGGGGCGGCCGGCTCGCAGGCGGATCTCCTCCCAGCCCTCAAGCCGTCTTACCGCCTCGAGGGCTACGCTGAGCCGACGAGGAAAGTATGCAAGAATGTCTCGGGGATCCTCAGGCGCACAAGACCATGTTCCGACCAACGACGTTCGCTGTGGTGACAATGGAAACCCTCCCCCGGGTTGTCCTTTCGCTATCATCCCTATGGGGTTTGCCCAAACATTATGTCTAGCGTGGCAAAACGGGTGTCCACCTTTGCGAGCGAGAGAATCCTGCCCCTGGCGCACCGTCCGGCAGCGGGCAGCATGCGAGGATCCAGGGGACGTCGATGACACCCGGAATGCCTGGATGCGTCAGCCCCCGGCCCAAAGCCGTTGCGGACACCGTGCCCCCGCGATGCACCAGCTGATCTTCAGGGGCGGCTTTCATACCGAGCTACAGCGCGGCCGGGCGGCAGGTCTGAGCCGAAGATAGAGACGGCCACTAGCTGAACCTCGAGGCCACCAGCGGGAGAGGGTTTGCGTGCTGGGGCACAACGGTGCGGGCTAACACGATGGTCGGCCTGCTCGAGGGGATCTCCCGCATCCCCGACCTTCACCTGCGGGAGATGCCGGACGGCCGCCGCTCGACACTGCGGGTAGAACTCGCCTGGAAAACCTGGGGGCCTTTGCAGACACCCTTCGAGGCAATCGACGCGTGGATCGCAGATCCTTCGCACGTGGGGCCTGTCCCAACGTGCTGCAAACGTGCGACGAGAGTGGTTGGACCCCGTGGCCACCCGTCGAGTTCACAACCTGCTGAACAGGCCGACAGGCGCCAGATGATTGTTCTGCACACCCACAGTTTGACCCCGGAAGAGCAGTTGTGAGGCAGAATGGTAGGGCTGAACAGGGCCACGTGATGACATGGGTGCGCCACCGGGACGTGTTTCAAGGGGAACCCGGCATCGCTGTTCTTCCGATGGTCGCACGGGCAGGGGTCCAGGCAGAAGGCCTGGGCCATGAGATCGCGATCCTGGGGATTGATCCTGCCGTCCTCGATGTGGCGACCGCCTCCTCCGGCGAACCGGGGACATCGCGGGCCGAACGCTGAGTCGCCCTCCCTGGAGCAGGGAGGGCGACTCAGCAGCATTGTGTTAATCTCTCAACACTAACACGGCACACCCGTCGAAACGGGCGCTGATGGCAGTGTCACACCATCAGGGCAGATTCCCCTCATTCAGCCCTCCACCCACACGCGATCAACATAACCCGTATCGGGCGCGGTGGAGAAGTCGACCTGCCCCCCAAAACCATCCTCCACGAAGGTGCGGAAGGGCAAGTACGTGCGACCATCGGTGATCGTCGGCGTCACGTCCATCTCCACGGTCCTGGCGATACCGGTGATCTTGTCCACGACAATCATCGTGAACTCGCCCACGGTCAGAATGATCAGGCGGTCGTCGGTCTCCAGGAACACCCGCTCCGTCTGTCCCGTTTGCAGGTTGGCCGTCCAGTCCGACGCTGCATTGAAGGCCTCACCCATGAACCGCACGGGCACAAAGGTGCGCCCGCTTTCAATGAACGGTGCCGCGTCCATGGTCCCCAGCTGACCCCGGAGCTCGTACTGGGTTGAGTTGACCCACATGATCAACGCCGTACTGCCCACGTAACCTTTGTCGTCATCCGTCAATCCCCTGATGGACTCAACATAGTCAATGTAGATGGAACCGGTTTCGGGACGGCCCTCGGCCTGATGTCCCGGCTCCCGGACAATGTAGATGCTGCTGAGAATGAGGGGCTGGGGCCAGCTGGGATGAATCTCACCCTGTACCCGGCTCCAACCTTCCCAATCGATTGCGGTGGCGAGATCCACGTACCGTCGCGACCCGCCAGCGTCGAGGAGCTCTGCCCGCAGCCAATACCCACTACCGTCTCCGTACACGTGGGCCGAAATGCCCAGGTTTCCAGATCCCATCGAGATCTGTCCCGTGCCGAGCTGTCCGTAGGCGATCATCAGCTCGTCTACATCACCGCTGAAGTCGTAGTCGAGACGCCCGGAGCCGTCGCCGCTGTAGATATAGGCCGGGTCTCTCTGGATTTCAAAGCCACCGGGAAGGTTTGCCGGGTGGCTGCGAAAGCTCGTCGTCTGGCCCTCGCGGAAGGTAAAGAAGGGATGTCGCCTGCCCCCGATGAATACGGGGACCTCCTGGACCTTGCCGTCAATCTCCGCCCGCAGCATTCCAAACCCCTCGTCCGTCGCGTAATAGGTGTTGTCTTGCACACGGCCCAGATCCGTCTCCCACTGGATCGTGTCCGGACCCGTCACAAGGGTAAGCCCGCTCACGGTCCTGACCTCGGCCCGCAGACGCAAGGACTGCCCCGGTAGCAGGCTGATCGTCTCGGGGATAACCGAGAAATCGACGATATCCTCGCCGCCGAAGACTCGAATCCTCTTCCGTTCCGTGACGCCCTGGTAACTGACCAGCAGGTTGAACTCCCCCGGGGCCTTCACCCGCAATGTGCCGTCCACCACCTCGGCCAGGCCCGGGTCCGATACCTGCCAGGTCGGATCCGCGGGCCGGATGGCCACGGGATGAAAGTGCCTGTCATGACCTGTTACCCGGTAGGTTGCTTCGGTTCCCACCAGCAGGGCCTCGGGGCCCTGCAAATACAACGTGGAGACTGCCCCCCTGGGAGCGATGTTGAACACGCCGATGGCATTGGGCAGGGAGCGCTCAGTCCCGTGGCGCGGCTGGCTGATCAGCTCCATCACGAATTCTCCAGGCCTGCGTGCGACCATGGTGGTTGACCCCCCGCCGTCCAGGTTCAATGCCTGGTCGGCTCCCAAGCGGCTCATGAACACGGACAGTTCCTCCATCGTTACGCCCGAGCCGATGGGTGTTGCATCAATGGTCACGAAAAAGATGGTCTCCCCTGCTGCTCCGACAGCCGTGCGCGACGCCCTGGTGCTTCCCGGAGACGGGAGTCGACCCGGGTCCACGGGCTGCCCATCCTTCACAAGGAGGGCCTGTCCACCCACGGCGGTGTCCAGCTGCAAGTCCGGTTCAATGCCCAGGATGAACTCCAGGCTGGTCCCAAGTCTCGCATTGCGAAGCAAAAAATCGATCTCCATGGTGCCGTCGGCCACGACGACATACCCATCTGAGGGAATGGTTGCCGATCGTTCCGTTCTCAAGATCTGGGTGATGATCCCGTCTCGGACGGTGACCTGCAGAACGGGATCGTCGAAGAACACCGAGGAAACCTGGGTACCCCAGCTGCGGTCATACAGGTAGATGCCCCCCGGCGAAAAGGTCTGGTTGAAGCCGTGGAGCTTGTGGCGCTGACCGCCGGAAGCGATCAGCTCGCCCCGGAATCGCCAGTTCAAAATGTGAGCGACCCGGTCCAGGTCCAGTCCAAACCCCAACCACGAATGGTCGGCCGGGCTGGAGAGCATCTCTCCACCTTCCACGTGCAGGCCGAAGGGAGCGGCCGGGCTGGTCAGGTGAAAGAAGTCGGCATTGACCGCGGCCACAGCATCCTGTTCCGCTGCCATGTTGCGGACCGTCTGCCTGTTGTTGAAGCCTGCACTCGGATGAATCGCCCGGATCTCCAGGTGGGGATTGGCCAGGTCGACACTGAGTTTCTTGGCCGGCAGGGTGGTCCCATTCACATACAGCTCATAATGTTGTATGTAGATCCCCTCACCAAGCTGTTCCTGCTGAACCATCCTGTAATCCACGGCACCGACGATCCCAGCGCAGACAAAGGCAAGGCCGGTCAGAATCACCAAACTGAGGGCAAAGACAGACAAAAAGCGACCAATACGAAACATTTAGAACCCCTCCCCCACTCATACCCTTCCTGGATCAAAATCTGAGCAAGATCCAGGCGACGTCACAACCCTATCATCTGGAAGCTCGGTAAATTTCCTGGTCCTTCCGGGGTGGCCACCTTTCCTGGATCTGGCGATCTGGGTGTGTCAATCGTGTTGTTTGCTAGTTACTACTATACACCCACCCTGGGAGAGATCCTACGCAGACAACATGACATTCGTGTGACTTAAGACCCACCTCGTTTGACCTGGGACACTCCAGCACAAGTCCCACATTCAGACGATCGTAGGATACCTCCCCGGACGAGATGATGTTTCAGAATCCATGATATGGAAGGTCGTGCAAGACAGGAGCAATCTGAAGAAGCATGGCGAGCATCCAATCAGAAACACGGGGCTCATGGTCCGGTATGCTCGGCACGCGATTCCGCAGGTGGCGAATTGAGGCTATGTAACTACCCGTCTCCGTTGAGGGGGCAGACCTTCTGGCACAGGTTGCATTCCACCTCCAGGTACTCACCACGCTGCTGGATGTGACGGGCCCCTAAGATATTTTGCTCGTCGTCAGACAGCCAACCTTCGGCTGCAGGGATGACGCAGCGGGAGAAGTCCACACGGTAGTCGGCTATGGCCCCTGACGGGCAGATCGCTTCACACAGGCGGCAATCGGCACATCGTTCGACGGCCGTAAAGGGATCGTTGGGTTCGCCTGGGGGCAGATCCATGTCCGTCAACAGAACCCCAAAGCGAAGGTTGGACCCGTATTCTGGATGAGCGACGAGGGTGTTACGACCCACGGATCCCAGTCCCGCCAGCACGGCGGCGCGCTTGATGGAGAGTTCCTCGGCCAGGTGTGCCTCCCAGCCTTCGTCCTGCAGCCATTGTCGAACGCGGTACAGGCGGTGTCCGATGATCTCCATGTAGAAGAGGGCCCTGGAGTTCTCGAATCTCACCAGGGCATCATGAACCTCACCATGGCAACGCAAACCGACCACGACCACCGATCGGCAGCCGGACCAGATCTCCCTTGGATGAGGAGCCTCCTCGTCACCGTCGGGGCTCCTGCTCACCCTGGGGTGGCCCTCGAATTCTGCGGGATCTGCCACTCCCATGAGACAGAACCCCATCCTCTTCACCTGTTCCAGCAGCTGTTCCCTGATGCCCATCGCCTCCCTATCGGGGTGCCCGCCGGTTGGTCCCCCGGGCCCTGCCACCGCAGATCAGCGGGAAGATACCCTGTTCACCTGCGTACCTGTTCGGGGTACGCGGGCGAGATCCTGCAGGCTCGGCCCTGGGGAGGCCTGACGTGGGCATACGGTCAACCGCAAACCAGGGCCGATATGTCTGGCCGGAAACTGAGACTCCAACTCTGGATGGACACCCACCGGGACTCCATTTAACCGGGCAGAAGAAGGTTCACCGACCTGGCAAGACAGAGATGGCTTGGCTGGATTCGCATACCAGGAGGCCCCATCTGGCGGAAATTGACCATCAGGGGCCTGCATGCATCAGTAAGTGATCCATCCTGGCACAGAAGAACCGAACCCCGGGTTCGAAATCTACCCGGAGGTATGCTGCCTGGGATCGAGGGCATCCCGCAGGCCGTCGCCCAGGAGGTTCAGGGCCATGATGGTGACAAAAATCATCGCGCCGGGGAAGGTGGCCACCCACCACGCCCGGTGCAGGACCCTTCCGCCCAGCGTCAGGATGTTGCCCCAGCTCGGCTGGGGAGGCTGCGTTCCCAACCCGAGATAACTGAGTCCGGCTTCAATGAGAATGGCAGCGGCGACAAAGAGCGTGGTCTGGACAATGACCGGCGCGATGATGTTTGGAAGCAGGTGCCGCCACATGATCTTCATGTCACTGACCCCAAGGGCCCTGGCAGCCTCCGCAAATTCCAACTGCCTGACCCGCAAGAACTCTCCTCGGATCAACCGTGCTGGAGATGTCCAGTGAACGAGACCGATCACCACCATCGTCATCACCATACTGGAGCCAAACATGGCGACAATGGCCAAGATCAGGAAGAAGGACGGAATACACATGACCACATCGACCACTCGCTGCAATACGAGGTCCACGCGACCGCCAAAATATCCCGAGGTACACCCCACAATCAGCCCCAGGGTAAGCGAGATGGCAGCGGCAATGGGCCCCACAATCAACGAAACCCGGGCCCCATACACCACACGGCTAAACAAGTCGCGACCCAGGGTATCTGTGCCGAAAAAATGCTCCTTGCTGGGAGGCAGAAGACGGGATCCAAGATCCTGATCGAGGGGATCATGGGTAGCGACCCAGGGAGCAAAGATGGCCACTAAACTCACCATCAAAAGCAGGACAGCTCCCATCACCGCCAGCCTATGGGTAACAAACCGTTGCATGAAACTCTTCCTCTTTATTGGCGCTTCCCAGACTTGATCTTCCAACAAGAAACACTCCCCTCAGTCATAACGGATCCGCGGGTCAACGACAGCGTAGGCCAGATCCGTAAGCAGATTGGCCATGAGAACGACCACGGAAATCATCATGTTGACCCCCATGATCACCGGATAGTCCCTCTGAAACACCGAATGAACGGCCAGGCGACCGACTCCGGAGTAAGCGAACACGGACTCTACCAGGACGGAACCACTGACCAGGAAACGCAAAGAGAGTCCGATTATTGTAACAATGGGCATCAGGGCATTTCGCAGAGCGTGTTTATAGATAACCACTCGCTCGTGCAGGCCCTTGGCCCGCGCCGTGCGTATGTAATCCATGCGCATGACCTCAAGCATGCTGGACCGGCTATACCGGACCAGGGCAGCCATCCTCGCCGTTCCCAGCACGACGGCGGGGAGCACCAGGTGGTGTAGGCGGTCCAGGTAGAACTGCAGCGTCCCGGACTGCATTCCAATGGTGCCGGTGCCCGATATCGGGAACCAGCCCAGGCGAAAGCCAAAGAACATCATGAACATCAGCCCCAGCCAGAAATTGGGCATACTGATGCCCATGAAACTGACCAGGGTCACGCCATGATCGAAGGCCGAGTATTGTCGCACGGCCGAGATCACCCCGACGACAATCGATATAGCAACGCTGAAAATCAGCGCCGCCAATCCGAGCACGACGGTGCGGGGAAGGGTTTCCATTACGAGGGGTAGGACGGGATGGCCGGTCTTGAAGGACCTTCCAAAATCGCCACGGGCGATGTTGGACAGCCAGATCAGATACCTGACGTGAATCGGGCGATGCAATCCCAACCCGATTCGTATCCTCTCCGCCATCTCCGGCGGCATGTCTTCACCGATCAGGATGGTCTCGGGGCCTCCCGGTGCGATATGCATGAGCAGAAATAGAAGCAATGATACGCCCAGAAGTGTTACAAGAACAAGTGCCAGGCGTCTGACGGTATAGGTGAACAAGCTGAGCGCCCCTCTCTATCAGAGGAGGGAAGGAACAAGCCCCTCCCCTCCTCAATCGTGTCAGTTGGCCCAGTAAACATCCTTGATCGAAAAGAAAATCCCGTAGTGCTTGGACGGATGCGGAACAAATCCCTCGAGATCTTCGTGCACACCGTAGTAGCTGTAGCCGTAGGTGAAGTAGATCACGGGGATCTCCACGGCAAGGATTTCCTGGATCTCGAAGTAGTACTCGGCACGCTCATCGAGATCGTGGGCGACTCGCGCGAGGTCGAAGAGCTCATCGACGCGATCGTTACGGTATTTCATTACGTTCCGGCCGCCGATGGCGCTCGAATGGTGAACCGTGTAGATGTAAGCATCGGGATCGGGCAGACCCGACCAGCCGTAGTACATCATGTCGAAGTTGGAGGAGAAGATCGCATCCAGCCAGGCAGCGGACTCCAGAGGTTCAATGGTCATGTCGACGTTGATATCGCGCATGTGCCGCTGGAACACCTCGACCCGCTCGATCGCGGCGTGCCCCGTCGAGGTCCGATGGTTGAAGTCCATGGACTGGCCGTTCCTATACCAACCGTCGGATTCTTCGTCAAAACCCGCCTCCCGCAGGATCTCCATGGCCCGATCGGGATCGTACTCGTAGACGTGCACGTCGGGATTGTGGGCCCAAGCGAAGCTCGGGTTGAAGGGGCCGTGGGCAATTTCCCGCCAGCCATAGTAAAGCTCGCGAACCATCGTCTCCTTATCAAGGGCGTGAGCAATAGCCTGCCGCACCCTCAGATCATCAAAGAAATGGCGTTCCAGGTTGAAGTCGAACTTATCCCAGCTCACAGCCGGGCCGTCAAGAACCTTGACCCCAGGGGAGTCCTGGAGCATGTCCAGATCCTCGCTGGGCGGGATGATGTAGTGCACCCTTCCGGCCAGCAGCTCGTGAATCCGGGTGGTCTCATCTGGGATAACCCGGAAGATGATGCGGTCGAGGTAGGGCCGTCCCAGGAAGTAGTCTTCGTTCGCCTCCAGGATCCAATAATCGCCCCGCACCCACTCCACAAACTTGAATGGGCCGGTCGTGATGGGTTTATAGATGTAGTCGGTCTCCATGATATCCTCGGCACCTTCTAGAATATGCCGCGGAACCACTCCTACCTCCGTGGCGATGGTGATAAAGGAGGCCTGGGGCTCACTCAAATGGAAACTGATGGTGTAGTCGTCGACGACCTCTATAGCGTCCAGCTCCAGCCATTCCTCGTAAGCCGCCATCGCTCGCTCACGATGCTCCGCCTCGGAAATGGACTCCTTTCCGAGCTGACTATCCAGTTCCCTGACCACGGCGCCCAGATCACTGTATCCCACCACCGTATCCAGGTAGGGGCGCTTGGCTGAGAAGGTCAGGGGGTTCGCGATGAGCTGGTACGTGAAGTAGACATCATAGGCATCGAATGGTTCTCCGTCGTGCCACGTGACATCGTCGCGAAGGTAGAACGTGTAGGACAGGCCATCCTCACTGATGTCCCAGCTGTGGGCCAAGAGAGGTTGGGGCACAAGGTCCTTGTCAAGGCGCACAATACTGTCGAAAATGCAGTTCTTGGTGTTGTACACATTGCCGTCACCGGTGAACGGGGGCATGTAGTAGGTGCCATCGGCACCCTGTGCCACGACCAGTTCTCCGCCATACCTGTCATCGACCTCTTCAGCGTCCTCTTCTTGCTCTTCGACTTCTTCTCCGTTGTCGGGCGGATCGGCAACTTCGGTGGGACCACAGGCCGATAACATGGACAGGCTGAGAAGTAACATCAGGGTCATCGTCAACACGAGCCAACGACTGTGCATGGACATCATCCTTTCTCATTGGATGTCGGTTTCTGTCTCTCCCGGCGATCGGGTCTTCCGGCTGCAGATCGGCCTGCCCGTCCTACCTCACCGGGAGCCTGTTCGCTGTCCTCGTGCATGTCTCCCCGTGGCCAGAAATCAGCTCACCCCTGGCGATATTACCGGTCCTTCAGACCACCACCCCAAATCCCTGAGTGCACGGAGCTAATCCACCAACGAACAGATGTCTCATTCCACCTTTCGCCATGTCATGCTACACCTTGTTATTCGCCACCGCAGAGAAAAACCCTTCCGTTTTCGCCCGTTTATGCAAGATTACGCGTCGCTTTCCCGTCCATAATCCGAGGACTTCAAGGGAGAACAGCATATATTGAAACATTCTTGCGTTTATCGTTACCCAGAAGTGGTGCCGAGAACATGCATCCGGGTCTTCTCCTCGTGTGTGTGTCCTTGATTGTCTTACGATCATCAAGATCCCCTGACCTGGGCCATGGGGGGTTCTTCTGCAGATGCGGATCTCGAATTTGAAAGGTAGCTGTCCTTTTGCGGAACATCCTACGTGGATGGATTACTGCGAAAGGTGTTACAAGTGGTCGGGAAAGGACCGTGGTGCCAGCTGGGGAGATGAACCTGGCAAGTGCTGCTGCCATACCCTTTGACCGGGTGATTCCACCTGAGACCGTGCGAAGATGCGATAGACGACGATATGGCCCTGCCACATACAACGACGCGTAGGGACGGCGGATGTTTCGGTCCAACGACGAATGGAGGGGCGTCCGGGCTGTGTTGCGAGCCAGGAACCCCTCCGGTGCTCTGTGATCATCTCGTATACTCAGCACGCAAGCGTCGCCGCCTTGGAGGACGTTCAGTGAGTCAAGTCCCAGGGGCCCCCTGGGAGTCAACGGGGGAAGGCGTTATCCCCTCCCCCGATCTGCCGTTCAACGGAGTTCAAACTCCGTGATCGAGAAAGCCTCCTCACCCTGGAGAACATACCTCGTCATCATCGTGAAGTCATCAAGGGCGACAAAGTCCAGTTCCAGGGTCATGTTCAGGATCGAACTCTCGATCACGACCCGGCGGACTTCCGCCCTCGTGGGACCGAAGTCCTGCATTTCCGTAAAGTCTTCAGCGATAACGAAGAGCTCCTCGTCAGCGATATCCGTGTAACCGCTTACGCCCATGTGAAGCCATGTCACCATGAAGTCGAGCAT
>SKXF01000092.1 GCA_007128555.1 Clostridia bacterium
ATAGACAGTGGTGATCGGAGGCGATTGGCTCCGGGAACCGGTTCAAAGGGTCCCCTCAACAACTGCTCCTTTCCCACTCCGTTCAGGGCACCGACCAACAATGCGCCCAGGTAGCGACAGGCATCCACCGCTGTCCGGGCCCCGTGGGTGGTCCGGGAGCTCTGACCCGAATACTCGAGGGCCAGGCGTGGGTGACGCCGATACAGCAGGGGAACCGGGGCCAGCCGCATCAGGGAGCCGTTGCCCGCCGACATTGGATCCGTCGATCCAGCGAACGGGTCTCCGGACTTAGCAAACGCCACCAGGGCACGGCGCACGGTACTCCCTATGTCGAAACACCGTCCTGTACTGCTCATGTATCCCTCCCGGTACCAGCGCAAGTATCGCTGCATCTGATCCGTCGGGTCAAAACACCCTGTCTCCAACAAGCTGCGAGCCATGCACAGCGCCATGGATGTGTCATCGGTCCACTGCCCAGGTCTCAACCCAAAGGGCCCCCCTCCCACCATGTCCTCAAGGGGCGTGAAGGTGCCCGGGCCCTGGAACTCGAGGGTCGTCCCCAGGGCGTCTCCTACCGCCAGGCCGAGCAAGCTTCCCAGGTACCGCTCTCGAATCCGGCCAGGGGAGGCCATCCCATCACTGATCTGCGCTTCTGGTGGGTGGGGCAACGGCTGGGAAGCCGGTTTTCTCTGGTCAAATCTCATACTGCGATCGTGGCCGCAGTGCCGGGCCTGCTCCACGGCA
The DNA here is from genome assembly GCA_007128555.1 of Clostridia bacterium. The sequence continues at coordinate 745 of SKXF01000092.1, forward strand.
GCATCCAGCAGCAGGCCGGTTTCATCCGGCGAGTGAGCGTCCGAGCCAAGGGTGATCCTGGCCCGCCTCCGAGCAAGCAACCTGAGGAACTCGGGAGCAGGGCAGAAATCTGACGAATGGCCCCGGTAGCGAAAGGCTGTGTTCAGCTCAGCAGCGACGCCCGTCTCCACCAGGGCATCGACCAACCGGCTCACATCCTCGGTCACAGGAGACGTCGGCCGACGACCGAAGATCTTGATGCTGTCGGGATGCCCCAGGATATCGAACAGGCCTGAGCGCACCCCCTGCTCTGCGACCTGGAAATAGCGGGCCCATACCTTCCGGACATCCTTTCCCCTCCAGGTCTCGGGCCATAGATCATAGATCCACCCATCGACCCAGTGAACCGAACCGATCACATAATCCCAGGGCCAGTCTCCCAGGAGCTCAGCGGTGAGGGACTCGGCTCCGGGGAAATAGTCAACCTCCAGGCCGATCCGAAACTGAACTCCCTCAACCCGGGCCGAATGCAACAGGGCGAAGTAGTCCTCCAGGTGCCAGCGAAACGCCTTTCCCAGCAGCCAGTTCTCCTGGCGCACACGGAGCTCCCCCGAAATCGACCTCAACTGTCTCTCATACAGCGGCCTGAACTCCCTGAACATGTAGCTGTGCTCGCTGATTCCCAGTTCCTTCACTCCGCGCCGGAGCGCCTGGCGTCCGAATTGCTCAAGGTATGACAGGGAAAGATCGCCCTTCTCCAGGTGATTGTGATAATCTAGCATCCGAGTTCAGCTCCCGTCCCCAAGAATTGCGCGACTCGATGTCAATGACTTCTCCTCCGGATGCCGATCAACCTCCCTACAGGACGTTCTGCTCTCATGACAGGGCAGATGGCAACCCCACGCAGTGAAGCAACGCGCGAGAAACACGACGGCTTGGAGGCTCCCAGACCAACCAACATGGAACGTTTCACCGGGCTGGACCAAGGGTTGAGAACCGTGCCATGTAAACGCATCGGAGATGATGATCCCGCCCAGACCTCGACCGCCCCGTGCTCGGGTGACACGCTGACCTATACCCATTATGGGTATAGGGTGTATGCGGAAGCCTGATCGTCTCCCGGTGAACGGAAACGAAACAGTGAAATGCGGGAACCCTTGGGAAGAGGAGGTGCGGGAAAGATGCACTCACTCAACGGGAACGGTAAGAAGAAGCGACTGACGCGACGGGCACGGATCGAGGGACAGGTCGTTGGTCTGCGGCGACTGATCGAAAACGACAGGCACTGCGGGGATGTCCTGGCGCAGGACAGCGCGGCACGAAGTGCTCTCAAGAAGGTGGGATCAAAACACTCGACGGTCACGTGGAAGAATGCGTTCGCGCCGCGCTGGAGTCCGAAAAGGACTCCGACAACGACATCGTCGGGAAGTTGTTCGCGGTCATCGAGACGTTGTCCGGCTGAGGGAGCTAAGACGGTCAACCCTTCGCAATGCGAGGAGAATCAGACATGGCATCAACCACCAAGACGACCAGGATGAAACAGGCTCGCTTCCGAGTCAATGGGATGACCTGCGCTGCATGTGCCAGCCACGTGGAGAGGGCGCTCAAGGCCACCGGCGGCGTGGAGGACGCGTCTGTTGTGATCACCAACGAGCAGGCGTCTGTGACGTATGACCCCGACCGGCTCAGTGTAAAGGACCTGGCCGAGGTGATCGTCCGGTCCGGTTACGAGGTCGCGACGAAAACGGAGAAGCTGTCGATCGGCGAGATGACGTGCGCAGCCTGCTCGGCTAGCGTAGAACGGGCACTTTCCCGTCGCGAGGGGGTGCTGGAAGCCAGTGTGAACCTGGCCACAGAAACGGCACGGATCCAGTATCTCCCGGACATCATCGAAAAAGAGGACCTGGTGCAGGCCGTAGAGGAAACCGGTTACTCGGTGGTAACACGCGCTGCGGACGATGGGGAGGAAGATGCAGAAGTCGAGGCGATGCATCGAGCCAGCAAGAAGGTGATCTGGGCGTTTGCCCTGACCGTGCCGGTCTGGAGCCTTATGGTGGCCAGCATGTTCGGCCTCCATCTGCCGGTGAGTTCCACGGTGCAGATCGTTATTGAAGGGGCCCTCGCGTTTCCCGTCGTTTTCGTCATAGGGTTTCACACCATGCGTTCTGCCCTCCGGGCTGTGCGGCACGGTGCGGCCAACATGGACGTCCTCATTGCTATGGGCACCGGTGCCGCCTACGCATACGGCATCTCCTCGCTGTTCCTAGCCGTACACACGTTCTTCGGACTAGCAGCTGGAATCATGACCTTTCACCTGTTAGGCCGGTACCTGGAGGCTCGCGCCCGGGGCAAAGCGTCGCAGGCAATCAAGAAGCTGCTGGAGATGGAGGCCGACACGGCCAGGGTGCTGGTCCAGGGCGAGGAAAGGGAAATAGCGCTGGAAGAGGTCGAGATCGGCGACATCATGATCGTTCGTCCCGGCGAGAAGATCCCGACAGACGGAGAGGTGGTCAAAGGAACCAGCACCGTCGATGAGTCCATGGCGACGGGAGAGCCAATTCCGAGTGCGAAGAACACCGGTGACGAGGTAATTGGCGCTACGATCAACAAGCAGGGTGTCATGGAAGTAAAGGCCACCCGGGTGGGCAAAGACACCTTCCTCTCGCAGGTAATCCGAATGGTCGAGGAAGCGCAGGCCACGCGAGTACCCATCCAGGAATTTGCCGACCGGGTGACTGGCCGTTTTGTGCCCGTCGTGATCCTGATTGCGGCGGCAACCTTTGTCCTGTGGCTGATCTTTGGCGGAACAGGGGCCATTACCACCGCCGTCTTCGCCACCATCGCCGTACTTGTCATTGCTTGCCCGTGCGCACTCGGGCTGGCCACTCCGACGGCTCTCATGGTGGGCATCGGAAAGGGAGCAGAAAACGGTGTGCTGATCAGGCACGGCGCTGCTGTGCAGACCATGAAGGACATCACAACGATCGTCTTTGACAAGACGGGAACCATCACCCAGGGCAAACCGGTAGTTACGGATGTCATCACGACCTCTGACCTGTCCGAGAAAGAGCTGTTGCAGTACGCTGCCAGTGCCGAGACGGCCTCTGAACACCCCCTCGGAGAGGCCATCGTGGCGGAAGCCCGCTCCGCCGGCCTGGATCTTCTTGAGATGGAGGAATTCCAGGCCATTCCCGGGCACGGCATCGAGGGGATTCTGAAAGGCAAAGACGTGCTGATTGGCAACAAGAAGCTGCTGCGTGATCGCGATGTGGACATAAAGGGCGTTGAGACTACGCTGGCAGACCTGGAAGAGCAGGCCAAGACAGCCATGCTGGTCTCCCACGACGGGCAATTGGTCGGAATGATCGCCGTAGCTGACACCGTCAAGGATGATTCGCAGCGGGCCATTGCCCAGCTGGAATCAATGGGGCTGGTGCCGGTCATGCTCACTGGGGACAATGAAAGGACGGCTCGAGCCATCGCGGACCAGGTCGGCATCAAGCGAGTGCGGGCCGAAGTGCTTCCCGACGAAAAGACGGCCGAGATAAAGGCCCTCCAGGATGCCGGGGAACGGGTAGCCATGGTGGGAGACGGCATCAATGATGCTCCCGCTCTCAAACAGGCCGACGTCGGCATCGCCATTGGGACCGGAACCGATATCGCCATCGAGTCCGCCGACATAACCCTTGTGCGC
>SKXF01000026.1 GCA_007128555.1 Clostridia bacterium
GCACTGATGTAGCAGGCTTCATTCTGGGTGAGACGGGCAATGTGATCTCCGGCCTGCTGCTGGAGCTCTCTGAGATCCACGAAATTCTGTGCCGCCCGTTCCATGGCCTGGAGGACCTCGGGGGGCATGAGGCTACCTCCTACGTGGGTTGAAGTACCGATTGCGTTGATGATTTTCCTGACCTTCAATTTCTCATACCAGTCTAAGCTCATTTTTTTTTTTTCTTTCCAATATACGCGCTTCCTCATCTTTCGCCGACGGAGTTCATATTCCTTGTTGAGTCGTTGCATGCTGCGAGTCTGTCGAAGGAGGCGGTGACTCCCCGGGCTGCACCTCTGCTGCACGAGGGGCATGTGAGTCTCGGTGTGCAGGGTCCGTTCTCCGGCCCTCACCCTGATGATACTTGCAGTCTTCAATATTTTCCAGCGGTAGGGAGAAAGAGGTCCGCCAGGCCGAATGTTCTGGACCCCGTTTCGCTGCAGGGTGCGGGTTGTTGGCGCATCACTTTGTGTTTCTCATGATGGAGGGGCTACCAGGCAGAGGAGAGTATCATTGCAAGTGCCCTGTAGCTCCCAACGCTGAGTTTAAAGCGAGCCCGTTCAGAGTGTCAGTTCTCGCCAAGTTCCTTCATTATCCTTGTTACGGCATCGACGATAATATCGTCCTGGCCTTCATCCAGCGTGAGGGCGTTTATTGAAATTCGGTCGCGTAGGATCGAGCTCACCACGATGGGTGGATCCCAGTCCTGTAGATTTGCGACCAGGGAGTCTCGGCGAGCTGTGGCGTCATCGCCCAGTAGGCGTAGCTCGCAGAAGGGGAAAGGTTCGCCGGAATCCCCTGGCATCCTGCTGTAGGCTTCCAGGCCTGCCACTCCTGAGAGCCCCTCTGCCATGCGGGCAACTGTGGCCTTCCATTCCCCGATCAGCTGTTCGTGGTCCAGGGAAAGATAGCGTTCCACTGCAGCAACCAGGCCGACGATTTCCTCCTTGGGCACCTTTGAGGATCGGCCAAGGTTGTGGTTAGGGGGGCCGAGCTGCTGGCAAGCCTTGATCAGATCCGGTCGGCCCAGGATTAACCCGCTGCTCTGAGGACCCTTGAGTCCTTTTCCACCCGTGAAGACCACGAGATCAGCACCCATCTGGGTGAACTTCCAGAGGTTCTCCTTTGGGGGCAGTTGTCCCGCGGCATCCACTACCACCGGTAGATCGTGGCGGTGCGCGATCTCGATGGTTTCTTCGAGGGTCAGGGCTGCATCCTCCACGCGCCATCCGCCCCGATAGAAGAAGTAGAATATGCCCGCTGTGTGCTCGTTTATTTCGTCTTCAAATTGCGTGCGGTTTGCGCGTACGGCGTACCCTACCTCCCGCAGTTTTGCCCCAGAGACGCTGATGACGCGAGCGTATGGGTTCATGTGAGTCCGGTGAACCAGGAATTCATTCTTCATGCCGGTGGTATCGGGAAGTTGACGGATCTTCTTGGGGTTGTTGCCTGTCATGCACGCAGCGGCCGACAGCAGCAGACCCGAAGAACTGCCCCCGCAGATGTAGCAGGCTTCATTTCTGGTCAACTCCGCGATGTAGTCGCAGCGCGTTGCTGCAGCTCGTTGAGCAGTACATAGTTTTGAGCGGCTTCTTCCATGGCTCGAAGGACCTCAGGGGGCATGAGACTTCCTCCCACGCCGGTGGAGGTCCCCTTACCGTTGATAATCTTTCTCACCTTCAGCTTGTCATACCAATTTTCGCTCATTTATCTCACCTTTCATGAAGGCCTGATGACCCTGTCTCTTTCGCCGAGCCCAGCACGATTCCTGTTTCAGATTCCCATGAGTTTGTCGATATTTGAGACATGGATCCCTGGACAGGGCGATAGCTAGGCATGGGGGCCGCTGGGGATGACCCTTTGTCGTTATGCCGATGAACGTATGCGTTTGAGATGATCCCTTACTTCACGAGGGGAAGCTGAGAATCTGGTGATTGTGTAGTCTAATGGCGAAGTTGATGTTGGAGCAGGGTTTCCATTTCCTCCATCGAACAGTGTTGCCACGCACCATGCAGATGAAACATCTACAACCGTGGCGAAAACCAATACAACACGAGTCCCCTGAGATAGGGTATTGTGGAAGTGGAGACCACCGGAGGCGTGAAGCTGAAGCATCATACTAAGGTTGTTGGTGGAACGGTGGACAATCCCATGGCTCAAGAGGAAGTAGAGACAAAGGCTCGCCGACCCCTAAAACTCGTACTCTCACCCGATGAGGTAGATGCTATGGTCCAAAGCATATGGAACATCGAGCAGGTTAGATCGGTTAGGGAGTTTAGACGATACCTCCAGTGCCGGTGTTGAGGCCAGGGTCGGAGTCGGTGTCAGGGCTCCCATATTTCTCTGTGGGGCTGCCGGGTGTGTGTCGACGGTGGGCGGATCGAGACGAAGGAAGGTGATGTGGGTTGGGTCGACACAGAATAGGAGTTATGGACGGCGATGGAATTGGACCGGAAATAGTGCCAGAGGCCGTCCGGATCGTTCAGGCGGCGGCCTCGACGAAAGAGGGACTGGACATTGAATGGGTTCACCTGCCGGTAGGTTACCAATCGCTTCTTGAACTTGGAGAGACGCTTCCGGAGTCAACACTGAGTCGACTAGCTGAACTCGACGGATGGATCCTGGGTCCGATTGGGCACATGGATTATCCGAAAGACAATCCCCGGGCCGTGAATCCTCATCCCATAATCCGCAAGAGATTCTCCCTTCACAGCAATATCAGGCCAGCGAGATCCCATCCGTCGATCAGTAGCATACATGAAGATGTTGATCTGGTAATCGTCCGTGAGAACAATGAGGGATTTCAGCCCGATCGCAATGTCTTCGCAGGCTCAGGTGAGTTCATGCCGTCGCCGGATATGGTCATATCGGTACGGGTGATCAGTCGAGGAAACTCGGAGTTCGTCGCCCGAACGGCTTTCGAATTGGCCCGAGACCGCGGTGCGAAAAGACGAGTGACCATTGTTCACAAGAACACGGTGTTCAAGATGGGATGTGGTCTCTTCGTTGACTGCTGCCGGGAGGTTTCTTCGGATTATCCAGACATTCAGTGTGACGAGGTTGTGGTGGACACCTTTGCCATGAAATTAGCGATGGCGCCGCAGGAGTTTGACGTCATCGTGACCACCAATATGTTTGGAGATATCTTGAGTGATGAGGCTGGTGGTCTGGTGGGTGGTTTGGGAATGGCACCGGGTCTTTGCGTCGGGCCGAAGTTTGCCATGGCACAGGCTACCCATGGTTCAGCACCCGACATAGCCGGCAAGGGAATCGCCAACCCGTACGCCATGGTTGTTTCAACAGCCATGCTTATGTCATGGCTCGGGCAGAGGGCAGGCGACCAATCTGCGATCGAGGTAGGAGATGTCATAGCACGGGCCATGGATGCCGTTCTGGCTGATGGTCGCCATGTGACGCCAGACCTGGGCGGGAGTGCAGGCAGCACGCAGATGGCAGACGCCGTCCTTGAGCAGATAAGGCGAATGGATGCATGAGAGGTAAGCCGCATCAGTGTTTTCGTGAGCCCTGGTGGGCAGAAGCGGGTGACTGAGGTGGAAGGAGAATCCCCTGTGTTTGACCTTGTGGTAAGTGGCGGATACGTGATCGATGGAACAGGAAGACCGGGTTTTCTGGGTGATGTAGCAGTGGAACACGGCAAGGTCGCTGCAGTTAGCAGGAGGCCCGGTTTATTAAGCGGCAGGGAGGTTGTGGATGCTTCGGGCTATGTGGTAACTCCGGGATTCATCGATATACATACGCATGCCGATAGAGACATCATCAAGCATCCCTATGCTGTGAACTACGTGAGCCAGGGTGTCACCACCGTGGTTGGAGGCAATTGCGGGGGGTCTATGGGCCCGGGGGGCGAAGCAGGACATGCGTATCGTGCGGGCAAGGGACCGACGTACGGTACAATGGCTGGGTTTCTCGATGATGTTGACAATACCGGCATCGGCATCAACTTCGCCACTTTTGTGGGCCAGGGGAACGTAAGGGCAGCCGTGATGGGAAAGGAAGACCGGGCGCCCACTGCCGAGGAAATGAACCGCATGAAACAGGTTCTGTGCAGTGCCATAGAGGATGGAGCGGTGGGAATCACCTCGGGACGGCGCTACATGCCCGGTTGCCTCGCCGGTGACGACGAGATCATCGAGCTCATGGGTGCACTCACTTCGTATGGGTTGCTTTACTCGTCTCACCTCAAGAATCAGAATGACCACATCATCTCTTCGGTGGAGGAACTATTGGAAGTGGGGCTGGTCAACAATATCCCTGTTCAGCTAACTCACCTGAAAGTCACCGGAACAGAAAATTGGGGGATGGCGCCACACCTCGGTGAGATGATGGAGGACGCTCGGCGCCGCGGGATCGATGTGA
>SKXF01000179.1 GCA_007128555.1 Clostridia bacterium
GCGCAGGGGGAATGCCATCAAGCATGAACCGTCCCAGGGTCCTGTTATCCCGGGCCATGGGACGCTCGCCCTGAAGCACATGAATCTCAACCTGGGTCTGATTGTCCGCAGCGGTCGAGAAGATCTGGCTCTTCTCCGTCGGTATGGTGGTGTTACGCTCGATGAGCTGGGTGAACACGCCACCCAACGTCTCAATGCCCAGCGACAGGGGGGTAACATCCAGGAGCAAAACATCCTTGACATCACCGGCAAGAACTCCGGCCTGGATCGCCGCGCCCTTGGCCACCACCTCCATGGGGTCAATGTTCTTTCGGTAGGGATCCTTCCCCAGGATGCTCTTGACCCGCTTCTGAACCAGGGGGACCAGCGTAGATCCTCCGACCAGGATCACCCGGTCAATATCCGCCGGTTTCAGCCCTGCGTCACTCATGGCCCTTCGCAAGGGGGGAAGGGTTTTGTCCACCAGGTCCGAGATCAGGTCCTCCATCTTGGCCCGGGTGAGCGTCATCTCCAGGTGTTTCGGACCCGAGGCGTCGGCCGTAATGAAGGGCAGGCTAATGGAAGTCTTCGGCGTTGTGCTCAGCTCAATCTTGGCTTCCTCGGCGGCCTGTTTGAGCCGCTGCGCCGCCTGGCGGTCCTTGCTGAGATCTACGCCATGCTCCTTTTTGAACTCTGCCACGATCCAGTCCATGATGCGGTCATCGAAGTCGTCCCCACCCAGGATGTTCACACCGCTGGTGGCCTTGACCTCGACCACGTCGTCGCCCAGTTCCAGTACGGATACGTCGAAGGTCCCGCCGCCCAGGTCGTAGACCAGTATGGTGGAGTCGTCTTTCTCGCCCAACCCGTAGGCCAAAGATGCGGCGGTGGGCTCGTTAATGATGCGCAGGACCTCGAGGCCGGCGATCTGGCCCGCATCCTTCGTTGCCTGCCTCTGGCTATCGGAAAAATACGCCGGAACGGTGATAACCGCCTGTTTCACTTCCTCCCCGAGATATTCCTCCGCATCATTTTTGAGCTTCTGAAGGATGAATGCGGAGATCTCCTGGGGACTGTAGGTCTTGCCTCCCAGGTCGACCTTGTGGTCGGTTCCCATCTTGCGCTTGATCGAGCCCACGGTTCGATCCGGGTTGCTGATCGCCTGTCGTTTGGCAACCTGCCCCACCAACCTCTCACCGTCGTCCGTAAAGGCCACAATGGAAGGCGTGGTCCTCTGACCCTCTACGTTGGGGATGATCGTGGGCTCACCTCCCTCAATAACAGCCATACACGAGTTTGTGGTGCCAAGGTCGATGCCAAGAACCCTTGCCATGATCTAATCTTCCTCCTTATTCTTATTCCCCGCTAGATGATCGTGCTGCTGATCACAGAGCCGTTTCGCCACCATGACCTGTGCTGCGCGCACCAGCCGGTCTTCCATCCGGTACCCCGGAAGAAACTCCTCCACCACCGTACCTTCGGGGTAATCCGTCGTTGGTATCGCCCCAAGGGCCTCGTGCCAGTGGGGATTAAAGAGTTCCCCTACGGTGCACATCCTCGAGACCCCGATCCTGTCCAGGATTCCTTTCACTTGCCCCAGGATCATGGCAACACCCTCGCGTACGGGATCCTGGTCATCCGCTGCCTCCAGAACCCTCTCCAGGTTGTCAATCACCGGAAGGAACTGTTCTACCGTCTGAGCCTGTACGTCCTGTCTCAACTGTTGCCGCTGACGCTCGGTGCGCTTCCGGTAATTCTGAAGCTCAGCCTGGGCGCGCATAGACCTGTCCAGGTACTGCTCACACTGAGCCTGCAATTCCTCCAGCAAGCACTGATCGCTTTCAGCTTCACAGTCACACCGTTGGTCCTGTCTATCCTTTTCGTCCTGCAAACGTATCACACTCCTGTGTCCAGGGCATCGGACTAAAGACCGGTAGCGCCACCGGTCATCTCCGGCCCCTCCTCTTCTCTGGCACGAATAATGGTATTGATCCGCAGTATTGCCTCGGCGATCTCACCAGCCGCACGCAGGGCATACGTCTTGACCGGGAGGGGATCGACCACTCCCAGTTCAACCATGTCCCTGATCTGGCCATCTTCGCAGTCAATCCCCAGCCTGGACGAGTTGTTCTGCACCTGGGCGGCAATGACCTCTTCCATCTTTTCAAGGGAGTTAAAACCTGCATTGTCGACAATCTGACAGAAAGGTCTTTTCAGAGCCTCAATGACGCAGTCAAAACCGTAACCCGTCATGCCCCGCAGCTCCGACCGGGATTGGAGAAGTTCGCCCGATGCAGCCAGTTCCGCTGTTCCCCCTCCGGAGACCACGCCTCCCTGAAAAGCAGCTTGCACGGCACCGGCGGCATCCCGGGCAATCCGACTTCGCTCATCGACCACCTCACCTGTTGAGGCACCGACCAGCACAGTAGCCATGGATTTGCCGTGCCCACCCATGACTCGCACCTGTTTGAGCTGCTCCATATGAACAACCGTTTCGGCAGTCCCCAGGCACTTGAGCAGATCACCCTGGGACCGCTTCAAAGCCGTTCGTTTCACCGGTCTCGCCCCAACATGCTCAGCCAGCCGACCGAGATCCAGTGACGAAACCCGCTTGAGCACCATGATGCCACCGTCGGTCAGGATCTCCTCGGCGATGTCCGAGACGCCCCGGTCAACGACAACCATACCGATCCCCATGTCAACCAGGCGATACAGGTTATCTGTGAACTCTTCACGAGTCTTGAGGTATTTCTTGAAGCCTGCCTCGGTGGCAAGGGCTTCCTCTTCCATCTCCTCCGGTTCCAGGGCGTCGTCCACCACGAGGATGCTGACCTGTCCCTGCAACTCCGAAGGCATCTGGTCATTCAGAGGCTCCTTCTCGACGATGATCCCCGAGAAAACCTCGTTGTCGGCTCCCTCCTGGGACAGAACGGCATCGGCAAGTTTGAAGGCCGGATCCCTCAGCTTGTCGGGGCCGACCAGCCGCGCCGCCTCCAGGACCAGGTCAGCAATGTCGGTACGCATACGTCCTGCAATCAGGGCAACGTGCCCGAGCAACGGATCGTCCAGGCCCTCGACCCGGAGCGTATCCCTCTTCAGGATCTCAATCGCCCGTTCAACGCCATCAATAAGGCCGGCGATGATCTGGGTCACTGGGACCCCCTTTAGAGCCTGGTTCACTCCCTCGGTCAACAACGCTCCCGCCATGATGGTGGCCGTGGTGGTGCCGTCGCCCACCACCTCTTCCTGGGCCTGAGCCGTGTTTATGACCAGCCTCGCCGCAGGATGTTTCACCTGCATGGTGTTCAGTATGGTTATGCCGTCGTTCGTGATGACGGTCTCACCAAACCGGTCCACCAGCATGGTGTCCAGGCCCTTGCTGCCAAGGGTCCCCTCGACGGCTGAGGCAATAGCCCGAACCGCATTGGCATTCGTCAACAGCGCCGACAGGTTCTCATCAACGTCCGAGCTGCCCGCCACGTGTTTCCTGCTCAATGAACGTCCTCCATCCACTACAGTCGACTGAGCACCTCACTGACTGCCTCGGTGATGGCCTCAACCACTCCCATGATCTTGCCGTAATCCATCCTCCGCGGACCCAACACCCCGAGCCTGCCCGAGGGCCGACCATCGATGTGGTAGACCGCAGAGATCACACTGCAGTCCCAGATGTCCTCATATACGTTCTCCCTCCCAATGAGGGCAAACACGCCCTCCGCTGGAAAGGGGCGAAACATGTCTCGCATGACAGAATGCTGGCCCAGCGCCGTGAGCACCTTCTGCGCTCGGCGGACATCCTGGAACTCGGGCTGCTTCATAATATTGACAGCACCCTCGAGATGAAAATCTGCCTGGGATTTGTCTCGGTCCGCCAGGGCCTCCACAGCCACATCCAGCAGCGTCCGGCAGTAGTTTAGCTCGGACTTCAGGTCCCGCCAGACGAGGCCTTCCATCATGTCTTCCAGCCTGTGTCCCTGCAAGAACCGGGTGAGCACCTGCGACACGTGCCGCAGGGTTTCAACACCGGCCTCGCTGGGCAAATCAAGAATCTGGTTGTGCACAAATCCGTCCTCGGTTATCACGAGGAACATTGCCCTACCCGGTCGCAGGGGGATGATCTCCACAGCATTGAGGGTTGACTCCTCGGGATAAGGGGCAGCCACAACAGCGAGACAGTCGGTCACCTCGGCCAGGATCCGGCCAGCTGTCTGCAACACCGCCTCGACGGCCGACACGCGGCGCTCCAGGAGGCGTCGGATCTGGTCCAGCTGCTCCCTTGCCGGGCTTGCTACCAGTACGAGTTGGTCGACATAGAACCTGTAACCCAGATCAGATGGCACCCGCCCGGCAGACGTATAGGGTTGCTCCAGGTAGCCCATGCCCTCCAGATCTGACATCTCATTTCTGATGGTAGCGGGACTGACGCC
>SKXF01000347.1 GCA_007128555.1 Clostridia bacterium
AACAGCGGATCCATCCGGGAACTCGGGTGATCCCGAAAGGAGAACGAAAATGAGACAACGTCAAATTACCAGGGAAGAGGTGCCCGAGGATCTGACCTGGGACCTGACCGACCTCTTCTCCACCGTCGAAGAGTGGGAGCAGGCATTCGAGTCGGTGGCCCGTGACCTCCCGACGGTCACCCGATTTCGGAACAGGTTCAACGAGAGCCCTGAGGTTTTTCTCGCCTGCCTGGAGGCAGAGGAGGCACTGGCAGCGAGGCTGATACGGGTCATGTCCCACGCAAGGCTCAGGTTAGCGGCGGATGCCACCTCGCCGGAAAACCAGGCGGCAGCGGGAAAGGTTTCCGCCCTCCAGTCGAAGTTCGCCGGCGAGACGGTATTTATTCGTTCTGAAGCCCTGAACTTGCCCGGTGACACGCTGAGGCGCTACCTGGAGCAGGAACCAGGACTCGAGTCCTTCCGACCTTTCATTGAGCAACTGCTTGCGTTCCGTCCCCACGCCCTCGGGCCCGAGGCGGAATCGATCCTGGCATCCCTCGGCGAGGTTCTCGAGGCTCCCAACGCCATCTACCGCCTCGCCAAGACCACCGACATTTCCTTTGAGCCGGCGGAGGACTCCGAGGGCCATGATTGGCCCATGTCGTTTGCCGCCTACGAAACAGGCTATGAACGCTCCCCGGATCCCGCCCTTCGGCGTAACGCCTTCGCCTCGTTTACCGCTGGGCTCGGCGCCTACCAGAACACCCTCGGGGCGACCCTGGCCGCGGAGATGCGCAAGAACGTCGTCATCGCGCGGGCGCGCGGATTCGCATCGGCCACAGACATGCTGCTAGAGAAGCAGCAGGTGCCGCCCGAGGTATATCATCGGATCCACGACATCCTTCTCGGTGAACTGGCGCCGCACATGCGCCGATATGCCAGGCTGCGCAGGGAGGTCGTGGGCCTGGACCGGATGCTGTACTGCGATATCGAGGTCCCCCTGGATCCAGACTATCAACCGGAAACCAGCTTCTCGGAGGCCGCGGACATCATCACGGGCGGTCTGGCGGTCCTGGGCGAGGAATACCGCGAGATGGTCGAGTCGGGCCTCCGCCGGCGATGGATCGACCGGGCCGACAACGTCGGCAAGTACCCCGTTGCCTTCTGCAACTCGGTGTACGGCGTGCACCCCTATATCCTGATCGTCTGGACCGGCAGCATGCGTGACGCCATCGTCCTGGCCCACGAGTTCGGTCACGCGGGCCACGCTGTCATGGCCCAGCGTCACCAGCGCCTGACCCTCTCTCGGTCATCGACCTTTTTCGTGGAAGCGCCCTCGACCGTCAACGAGCTGCTCGTCGGCGATCACATCATGAGACAGAGTGAGGGCAACCTCCGCATGAGGCGCTGGGTCATCGAGCAGATGCTGATGGCCTATCACCACAATTGCGTCCGTCACCTGATCGAAGGAGAGCTGCAGCGGCGTATCTATCGACTGGCGGAGAATGATCAACCGATCAACGCAGCAATGCTCAGCCGGGTCCAGGGTGAGATCCTGGAGGATTACTGGGGCGACGAACTGGAGGTCGATGAGGGCGCACGCCTGACATGGATGCGGCAGCACCATTACTATGACGGCCTGTACCCCTACAGCTATGCCGCTGGACTAACCATAGGAACGTCGGTGGCCAGGGCTATCCGTGAGACAGGTCAACCGGCGGCCGAACGCTGGTTGGACGTGCTAAAGGCGGGCGGCTCGGAGAATCCCCTGCAGCTAGCTGAGATGGCGGGTGTGGATATGACCGGGCCAGGGGCCCTTCGCAGTACGGTGGACTACGTGCGATCGCTCGTGGATGAACTCGAAAACAGCTACTGAGGACGCTCATGCTGGCGGCCGCGGTTGGGGGTGGGCGTGGATACCCTGGGAGCCTGGGCAGGGTCACGGCTTCTGTCCGCACGGCCACGCCCACAGCGAGTCAGGCGGGCCAAGGGTCACCCCGATGCCACCCTGGCTCCCCACCGGGTCCCGAAACCCAGTTTGAGGGCACTTCCTCTCTAAGCAGAAGCGGTAGAGGGTTGTAAGCAGAGCGGGTGCGAGGGGACTCGTCTCCCCTCGCACCCCCGGTCGATGCATCCTCCATCAGGGACTCCGAGCATCCAGGAGGTTGTCCGTGACGTCACCCCTGACCTACCCTACATCCTCCGTCCGCCCCGGGAGCAGTAACCCCTCTCCCTGGGTGCGATTCTCAGCCACAGCCAGGGTTCATCATGCGAGCCCCTTCTCCCGTTTCCTGCGATGCCGTCTCGCTCCCTCCCCTACCGTGCCAGGAACATCTGCACGGCATTCAGAAGGGGCCCTGGTGTGAGCCTCCAGATGTAGGAGGTATCCACGATGTTGGGATTGCCGCACCGGTGGCAACCCCGCGTCGCTCCCAGGGCCTCCCTCCGATCCCACTGCTTCATGATCCGGGCAAAGTCGGTCTCCCGGGCGTTTCCGTAGGGCGCAGAGCCCCTGAAGCAGTTCACCACATCGCCCCCAGGGGTCACCGTGATAAACACCAGGGGAGCCCGACAGAGATAAGGTCTGTCCTGGAGAAGGTAACGGCGGAGATAGGTGCGAGAGTTGTTGATCGGGTAATCCCTCTTGAGCCGGAGCAGATCCAGGGCAGCCTGCCTCTGGCTGTCTTGTGTGGCGAGGGTATCCCGGTTCGACACCCCGGTATCCCGGCGGGTTCCCTCTGAAGCAGGACACACATACAGGGACACCCCCAGGGACCGGGTGAGTTCTGCCATCTCGGTCATCCTCGTCTCGTTGCCCCGATGAAGCAGGCAGTTGATGATGACCTTGGGGGGAGATCCGAGCCGGTTCAGGGCCTCGATCCCTTCCACGGCCCGTTGGAACAGTCCCGGTTTTCCCCGGAAAGCATCGTGGGCGCGGGCCTCGGGGTAGTCGAGGGAGACGATGAAACAATCAACCTCCCGGGCCAGATCCCGAGCCCTTTCAGCCAGGGAGTAGCCATTCGTTATGACCGTCGTGATCATCCCGGACTGCCGAGACGCACGGCAGATCTGGTCCAGATCCTCGCGCAACAGAGGTTCCCCGCCCCATATCGCATTGGCCACAAAGCCGGCTTCTTCTGCCCCCCGATAGAGCACCTCAATCTCTCGAGCCTGCAGTTCCTCCAACTCGTTGTCCTTCCAAATACAGGTCGGACACTCACAGTCACACCGCCCCGTTACCAGGTGAGACAGATGGATCGGCCCCCTCACCCCAAGGCGACTGCCAACGATCGACCCAAAAAATCCCGCTGTCTTCTTCCATCTCATGATGGCTTTCGCCCCCCTCACGATCGAAACTGGTTGCACCCTGCCCGAACCACACCATCAACGGTGTCTCGATCCACTGTATCCCAGATCCAGCTCAGGACAGCCCAGGGACCCATCCACCGGGCCATGCATCATTTCCACACCCCGCTGAAAACCCTGAGGTAGTTCTCTCCCAGGATACTCCGTATGTCGGCCTCCCCATACCCGCGCGCGCCCAGCCTCTCGACCAGGTTGAGGACCTGGGGATAGGTGTTGAAGTCCCTCAGGGCGCGCATGGGAGAACGGACATCACCCGTCACAACCTCGCTGTAGTTCTCACTGAAAGGCGGATAATCCGGCTCTCCCCACGGGTCCTCCTCGTGCAGGGGATAGGTCCCGAGGCTCATGTCCGTGCCGATGCCTATGTGATCCGTGCTGCCGGTGAGATCAGCCACGTAGTCAATGTGGTCGATGAAGTCATCCAGGTCCGGCCACTCCCGCTGATCCCTTTTCAATACGAAGGGACCAAAGGGGGCGAGGCCGATCACTCCGCCGACCTCTGCGCAGACGCGGATCTGTTCATCGTCGATGTTGCGCGGGCTGTCCACCAGGGCTTTCACATTGGAGTGGGTGAACACCACGGGTTGGTCGCTCAGTGCGGCGATCTCCAGGCTGGCTTTTCGCCCGAGATGGGAAAGATCCAACAGGAGTCCGAGCCGATTGCACTCCTCCACCACCTGCACACCGAAACGGGTGAGCCCTCCATCGGTTCTGTCCAGGCAGCCGTCACAGATCAGGTTCGTCGCATTGTAGGCGGGGATGAGGATACGCAGCCCCAGCCTGTAGAAGGCCTCAATGCGGTGCAGCCTGTCAGCAATGAAGTTGCCCCCCTGGGCTGCGATGATGAATGCAGCCCTTCCCTCCTCCCTGGCCCGCCGAATGTCCGCAGCAGACTCCGCGACCGACAGGTTAGGATGCTTCCGAGCCACGAGATGCCACATCATCAACCCCTCGAGGGCCTCGGAAAGGGAGGCGTGGGGCATCCAGCCCGTCACGGCATAAGCGGTGACACCGTGACGATGGGCTATATCGTAGTCGGCATCGGGCCACGCCTG
>SKXF01000063.1 GCA_007128555.1 Clostridia bacterium
GCGGTTTCACTCCCACACCAAGAAATGACAAGTAGCCCCCCATAAGCCCATTGAGAAGAGAAAGAGCATCGAAGGCATGTAGCACGATAGATTGAGGGGTGCTCTGAGCTTGATGAGGACCGAGCGCGCATTCAGCAAGTCAAGGCTTACCTCAAGATCCGCCCGGTTCATCGCTATAGGAGCGAGCGAGTGCGGGCACATTTGCTGATATGTTTTTTGCCTACCTACGGGGTCGCTGGCGAGAACCGCGCAGTGGGAGCGGTTTTTTCTTCACAGGGACACACTCCGAACACAGGTGGTGAACAGTGAACTGGATTTTGGGTGAACAACGCGGAACAATCATGGACCAAAGCAAGCCAACATGGATGGTGCCAATCCCTGTGAGTTTATGGAAGTAGACGAGCAAAGAAAACCGCACAATAGCCCATCCTGAGGTACTTCGACACCCAAACAACGGAGGAATGAGCAGATGAATCCTTCAGTGACTGAACCCAGCGATATCTGCATAAGGGTCTCGCCAACCATCATCTCGTCCCACGCCACCTGGGTCACCCCTGGAGGCATAGGCGTCAGTGGCTGTTGTGGGAGATCTCTCAACCCATCTCTCGATGCCGCCGATGGAACTACTCCGATGCCCGATACCACATGTCTCCTCCTGCCTGGATCGTTCACGTCATGTCCCTTCCTCTCCAGGCCTGACCTTTATGAGAGCAACCTGCTCTTTGCCCCCGTCACATGGTTGACCACCGCTCGCACTGCCCTGTCTCTATCTTCTGCCTCCAGAGCGTCGATAATTTCGCGATGTTCCTCAATGGCCTCGCGCATGTTCACACGCGGTGAGATGCTCTGATAGCCTGCATAGATAAGCTCATCTCGGAGGTCGCTCATTATGCGCACAATTTTGTTGTTGCCCGTGAGACGCAAAATCTCGAGGTGCATCCTCTTGTTCAGCTGGAAGAACCGCCACATGTCGTCGGTCTCCAGGCACGACTCCTGCTCACGGAGCATCCGGTCGAAAATCTCACGACGGAACCTGACCCCAACCAGGCCACGGTCAATGATCTCCTCGACAGAAAACTTCTCCAGGCACCGCTGCAGATCATAGGCATCGAGGATGCTCCGCAGCGAGATGTCTGCAACGATCACGCCGTGATTATCGAGTTGCTTGACCAGCCCCGTGGTTGACAGCTTCAGAAGGCTCTCCCTGATGGGGGTCCGACTCATTCCCAGTTCGTCCGCTAACTTCGTCTCCGTCAAGGTGGTCCCTGGCTCGAGCTCACCAGATATGATCTTCCTCTTGATCATCTGGTAGGCCCGTTCTCGGAGCGTACCCCCGGTCGGTTTCGTTGTCATTCTAGATTCCTCTCCCGTCACTATGGTGGCCCCTAGATACGGCCTCGATTGATTGCTACGTAATACATTGTACATCAACACATTGTAAACAATGGCAGATACAGAACGCAACAAGCCTAGTTCATTCTAAGCCAGTCCTTCTCCTGAACGTTCTGAACGTATGAATCTCCTCGAAAACGATCTTGGCCAGCTCATCGATCCGGCCCTGCCCCTCGTACTTCTTCCAGGCCTCCGCCGTGACCTGTGTACCGTGATAGTAGTGGGGCATGGAAGTACACCACAGGGGATCGGACAGGAAACGGAACCGGGTCTCAGCCTCGACCTCGGTCATGCCACCTTCATCCATCATCTGTTGCAGGATCTCCGTCTTGCTGCGACCGTCCTGGTGATAGGCGAAGAGCCACCTGTTTGTCCTGCCCTGTTCATACATGCCAGCAGAAAAGCCGATCGCGAAATCAGGATGCTCATCCCATCCCAGGAACCTGACACCCAGGTTGCATGTTCCCTCGATGATCGGCGTTATGGGAGTATTGGCGAAATAGAAACAGGCTTCCGGCGGCAGGACGCCGGCCATGGCCTGCTGAGCTCGCAGGGCGTTCAGTCCAGAATGTCCAGGGAACGACTCGTGGGCCACGGTGTTTTGCAGCTGGGGCCAGCTCCAGCGAAGGTCGGCGTTCAACGTGACCGTGCTCGTAAAGGGCCCGGTTGCCTTGGAGTATCCCCCGTAGAACACGTCCGTCACCGGTTCGAAATCACAGGCAGCACCTGCAGGAAGATCCACGACCCTCTGGCGGGTTTCTCTCAGGGCCTTCTCGATGAGGTCACGGGCCACCCGGGGAAAGTCCTCCCTGGGAATGGCCCGATCCTTTTTCCACTGTCTGAGCATCGAATCGGTGTCGCCCTCATACCCTTCTGCACGCAGTCGTTCGCCCGCATCTTCCTTCCATCTCTGCATCTGCTCGTCCGATACAGGCTCGCCAGGAACCCCAACGTAGGTACGGACTCGGTCCGAAAAGGAAATCGCCTCTCCCATTCCCTCGCGACACTGCATTTTCATCGCCCGCAGGATATCCTCGAGGAACATCCGGCGCAGCTCGGGGAACTCCCATTCCGAGAGACGGTCTTCAATCTGGGACAGATTTTCGTGAATCTCGTCGTATCCCCCACCATGGGCCGCGACGAAGGGAACAAATCGCACCAGGAGGGGCTCCGTCCCCTTGTCGCGGCCGATCAACCCATTCAGAGCGTTAGCTTCGCGAAACAGATCCTCAAACACGGAGAACATGCAGATGCCACCTTTCTCGTCATCGATCCAGATAGGGATCAAGGGCGTCTCTCAGGCCGTCACCCACCAGGTTGATGGACAGCACGGCCAGGAATATGGCAATCCCCGGCGGCAGCCACAGCCACGGCATGTTCGAGATCACGACGATGTTCTGTGCCGCCATGATCATATTGCCCCAGCTGGGCGTCGGGGGCTGCACACCCAATCCCAGGAAGGAAAGGCCTGCCTCCATGAGAATCGCCGAAGCCACGCCGAACGTTGCCGCCACGATCACGGGCGCCAGGGCATTCGGCATCAGATGATGAAAGGCAATTCGCCACTGGGAGGCTCCCACTGCCTGGGCTGCAGAGGCGAAGTCCTGTTCCTTGAGCTTGAGAATCTCGGCCCTGACCAATCGGCAGCTCGTCGGCCAACCCAGGAGTCCGATCACCACCATCAGGTTGAAGATGTTCGGTCCTATGATATAAACCACCACGATCGCCAGGGGCAGGAACGGGAAGCACAGGAATAGGTCCGCCACCCGCATGATGATGTTCCCCACCATGCCGCCCATGGTACCGGATATGCTGCCGAGAATCAGGCCTATCGTGGTGTAGATCGACACAGCCACCACGCCAACGGACATGGAAATGCGGCCAGCGTAGAGCAACCGCGTGAACACATCTCTTCCCAATCGGTCCGTTCCGAGGAGGTGCTCCCCGGAGGGTGGTTGCTCGATGTTTCGGATATTGGTCGTCCGCGGACTGTAAGGCGTGATCCAGGGGGCAAAAACCGACAGCCCGATGAACAACACCAAGATGACCAGCCCGACCATGGAGAGACGATTCCTCTTCAATCTGCGCCAGACATTTTGCCAGTAGCTTCTCTGCTCGGTCAAACCCTGTTCCTTATTCTGATCGCCAGTCATTTTTGCCCTCCCTACCCATACCTGATCCTGGGATCGACGACGGCGTACGCCATGTCAGCAAGAAGATTCCCGAGCATGACGAGTAGGGCCGATATCATGACAATACCCATGACCACTCCGGTGTCACGCGTAAAAACCGAATCGACCATCAACCGTCCTATGCCGGGCCAGGAAAAAACCTTTTCAACAATTACTGAACCGCCGAACAGCCACCTCAGCCGCAACCCCAGTACCGTCACGATGGGCAACAGGGCGTTCCTGAGAGCGTGCTTGTATACCACGGAGCGCTCAGCCAGCCCCTTCGCCCGGGCCGTGCGAACGTAGTCGGCGTGAATTACTTCAAGCATTGAGGATCGCATATATCTTGTAAAGATTGCGATGGACTCCAGACTCAACACAGCGACCGGCATGACCAGGCGCGTCAGGCGATCCACGAGAGAAAAGGGAATGCCCGGTGTGCGCATACCGCTGCTTGGAAGCCACCCGAGGATCACACTGAAGATGTAGATACCACAGAGAGCCAGGAAGAAGTTCGGTATGCACACCCCAGCAAAGGCTCCCAGGGTCGCCACGTGGTCTGTCGTCGTTCTCTGTTTCAAAGCCGACAGGGTGCCGAGAAGCACCCCGCCCACAACCGATATCACCAGGGCCAGGCCCATCAGGAGCAGCGTGGGGCCAATCCTGTCGACAATCGATTCCACCACCGGAAGGCGGGTGGTCGTTGAGTAGCCCAGGTTCCCCGTCAGCAACTCCCCCATCCACAGGACATACCTGACGTGAATCGGTTGATCCAATCCCAACCTGATCCGCCGCAGCTCTGCCTGCTCAGCACCGAGATCCGGTGAGACCATCA
>SKXF01000300.1 GCA_007128555.1 Clostridia bacterium
ACCCGCAGAACCCGAGGGCCTCCTGGTGCTGGGCCGGGGCCGTTCGCCGCAGGTGATCACCACCCCTTCCTTTTCGGAGCTGGCAGAGCAATCCCCCGTGGACATCCACGTGGTAGACACCGAGGTGGAGATCGTCGACCTGTTGAGGAGGTTTCTGCCCGGTCGCCGCATCGGAATCGGACCCCTGCCCGCCAGGGATTACCTGGCGCGGCTGGTTCACAGTACCCTGCCCAGGCCCCTGGTTGTTGACGCCGACGGCATCGGAGAGGAACTGCGGTATCGCAAGAGCGAGAAAGAAATCGCCGTCTTGCGGCGGGCTGCGGCCCTTTGTGACCAGGTCATGGGGGACATCATTGACCAGATTCGGCCCGGGATCAGCCAGGTCGAACTGGAGCGCATGATCGCGGAGATCGGGTGCCGTGCGGGGGCCCAGGATGTCTCCTTTTCTCCCACGGGAGGCTACGTGAAATCAGGCACTCCGCCCAGCGACGACCCCTTCGTGTATCCAAAGGATGAGCCGTTGGTGCCGGGGACCTCGATTGCCTTTGACTTCGGGTTCGTGGTGGATGGGTACTGCTCGGATTTCGGCCGATCCTTTTACTGTGGGCCGGCACCTGAACACATCTCCGGTGCCTATCGCGCACTGCAGGAGTCCCAGTGTCACCTGATCCGCCAGATGAAGCCCGGACGCCTACTTCTGAGGGAGTTGTTTGACGTCATCGAGGAGGCTCTGGATGAGCGGGGATTCGGCGATCGCCTGAGGGCCCGGCTTCCGGGAAGGGGCCTGGGCCACCAGATCGGCGTTGACCTGCACGAGAATCCCCGGCTGGGCCCGGATTCGGATGTGACCTTGCAACCCGGAATGGTGATGGCCCTGGAGCCCAAGCTGTGGTTACCGGGTGAGTACTACCTTCGCGTCGAGGACATCGTTTTGATCACCGAGGACGAACCGGAGGTACTGACGAACTTTGATCGGAAGGTCTTCGAACTGCCCCTGGAGTAGATGGGTGTCTCGTGGTGCCGGGGATTTCCCGGCACCACTCACAGGACCGGCGACCTTCCAGAGGCAGGACGGGGATGGAGCCCCGGGAGGCACCGCTTTTCCACGGCCCTGGGTGGTCCCGTGTCATCGTCCTGGAAAGAGGTGACAGAGCATATGGGGGCCAAGCAGCCTCGGGGACAGGCAGAACCGGATGGACCCAATGCTGTGAGGAGGGCGCGGTAGCGCAGATTCCCTGTTTGACATTGGGTGGAGTAAGAAGGGAACGTTGCCCGCGGCGGCAGGCCCCGGCTTGAGCCGTCGTCAGGGAGAGTAGGCTCGGTACGAGATCCCCGTTACCACGAGTGGAACAACCTGCGAATCCAGCAACCTCCAGGTGGGTTTCATGCTAGCTGGCTGCGATCGTCAGGGCTGTGCTGTGATGATCTTCATGATCGAACCCATGGTGTTCTGCCGTTCCATGATGTGGATCCCTGCTTCCTCGACAGCGTCAACCGTCCTGCGGTTGATGTTGTCTCCGAGTGCCCATACCACGATGGGGTTGAACAGGTCCATCAGGGCACCGAGAACCTCGTTCGTGCTTCTGACGTGTTCGAGCAGGAGGATCTTGCCCCCAGCCTTGCAGACCCGTCGGACCTCTTTCAGTCCCATCACGGGATCGGGGACGGTACAGAATACGCAGGTTGCCACCACGGTGTCGAAGGATTGATCGGCATACTGCAGGTCCTGGACATCCCCTTCTGCCAGTTTGACGGGCACCTCGAGCTCCTGTGCCCTCTGCCTGGCACGGGCGAGCATCCCCGGGCTGATATCAACTCCCGTAATCTCACAGTCCGGCGGATACAGGGGGAGGTTGATCCCGGTGCCCACACCGACCTCCAGCACCTTTCCCCTGGCGCGGCAGATGACCCTCTCGCGAAGCCTCCTGGAGATCAGCAGGTCCACGAGGTCGTAGTAGCGGGCCACGCGATCGTATCTTCGCTTCAACGCTTCTGTGCCGGGGCGCTGCATACCATCACCCTCGCCTGCCATGAGATACTGCCTCAAAGCTAGCATGTCTCAGCCCGACAGGCAAAAGCCCGGCGCTTGAGCGACTCTCCGCGGGTTCTTCGCGGACCTGGTGCCTGGAGGATTCCCCCGGCCCAGGGCGAACCGATAGACAGAGAAGGCAATGTGGCCAGGGGGGCTGCCGAGGCTGGCCGCGCGGACCTGCTGGCGTACGAGGCGATGGCCGCGGTACGCCAGGCCACGTGATCTACATGCGTCGATGGTGAACCATGTTCCTTTCATCCCAGCCGGGGGGGTGATGACAGGCCCTGCGTCGCCCGTGTGAGCCATGGAGGGGCAGCCCGGGGGCTCGAGTTCGGGCCCTTGTCGTTTCAGGATGCTCCTTCGGCCGGTGATGGTTGCCAGCAAACGCGAGGAGACGCAGGGGAGATGAGAGGCAGATGAAGGGAACGGAAGCAGGAATCGGTCCCGTGTCACCTGTCGGTCGAAGATGGGACCAGCAGGCTGTCGGAATTGCG
This sequence comes from Clostridia bacterium, assembly GCA_007128555.1. The sequence goes on from SKXF01000300.1 coordinate 2,527, forward strand.
TGCGAGGAGAAGCGAGGAAATGCGAGGTGTATGGGTGAACGAAGGAACCTATTTGACCATTGAACAGATGATCGGTATTCCCACCCTGTCCCGTCCCGCTGTCAGCGAGGATGGAACCCGGGTGGCCTGGGTCCGCAAGACCCCTCACTGGGACAGCAACGAGTACCGCGAGCACGTCTGCCTCTATGATGCCGCAGGGGGCATCACCTCCACGGTGACCTCTGGCGAGACCCAGAGCAAGGCCCCCGCCTGGTCATCCAGGGGGGCGCTGGCGTGGCTGAGCTCTACCGGCGAGGGCGACGATGCTGCGGACCAGGTTTTCGTCCTGGATCGGGGCGATACCTGCCAGGTGACCCATGGTGAGACCGGGGTCGTGTCCTACTGCTGGGCGCCCGACGGCCGGGGTGTCTTCTACCTGGCGCCCGATCCCGACCAGCACAGGGCCATGAAAAGGCGTCGTAAGACGTTTGGGGACTTCGCGTACTGGGAACACGATGGCCCCTGGAACCGGCTCTTTTACATCAGCCTTGACCAGGGCAGGGCGAAGAGCAGGGCACCGTCTGAGGCCCCGAAGGATCTTCGAGAGAAGGACGACAGGAATCCGGCCCGGATCCTGACCGGGGACAGCAGCTGGCATATCCTCAGCTTTGACATGGCCCCGGACGGCGAACGGGCGGTCTTCATGGCTGTCCCCAGTCCCGACTACCCGGCCAACGCGGAACAGGCCGGCCTGTTCACCTGTGACATCGACGACGGTCAGATCACCTCCGTGGAGGTGGAAGGGTCCCTGGATTCCTTCGCAACGCCCCTGTTCTCTGCCGATGGAAGTCGGCTGTGTTATGCCACGCTGGGCGGAGAAGGGAAGCTGTTCAACATCGTCACCCCGGAATTCCTTGACCTTGATACGGGGAAGGTGGAGCGGCCTCTGTCCGGCATCGACGAATGCATCTACCCCGTGCGCTGGACGGAGCGGGGCCTGGTCTTCACCTGGCAGCAGCGCACCGACTGGTACGTGAGCCTGTTGAACAGCGACGGCGAGGTGGTTTCTCTGCGGGCGGAGCCTGCACAGGTGACCCTGGAAGCCTCGGTCAGCCGGGACGGCAGGCACCTGGCGACGATCACGGCTGATACGGAGCGCCCCTTCGAGGTCCTGTTGAATGAAGAGACGGTGACAGACCAGGGCCAGCATTACCGTGACCGGGCCCTGAGCCAGAAGGAGATCGTGCAGTGGCAGAGCCGAGATGGCACCGCCGTGGAGGGCGTGCTGATCACGGCCCCGGACCTGGACCGGGAGGTCCGCCATCCCCTTCTCGTCCTGGTTCACGGGGGGCCCACCTGGGCGGCCCTTGCTGTGCCCAGCCATGATCGGTACTACCCCTACGAGCAGTTCATCGAGAGGCGTTTTGTGATCCTCGACGTGAACTACCGCGGCAGCTCCGGCTATGGGGGTGCGTTCCGCAAGCTGAACTACCGGAACCTCGGGGTGGGCGATTGCGAGGATGTCCTCTCGGGCGTTGACGCCCTGGTGGAACAGGGCCTGGCAGACCCGGACCGGGTGGGGATCATGGGCTGGAGCCAGGGTGGATACATCTCGGCCATGTGCTGCACCTATACCGACCGTTTTGCGGCTGTGTCCGTGGGGGCGGGGATCAGCAGCTGGTACACCTACTACAACAACACCGACATACCCCTGTTCACCCGCCACTACCTGGGTGATACGCCGTGGAAGGATCCGGACATCTACGACCGGACTTCTCCGATCCACTACATCGAGGGGGCCTGTACGCCGACTTTGATCCAACACGGGGAGAAGGACGCCCGGGTTCCCTTCGCCAACGCCCGGGAACTGCACCGAGGCC
>SKXF01000416.1 GCA_007128555.1 Clostridia bacterium
CGAAAACACCCCGGTAGGCGTGAAGCTCGTCGATAATCACGTACTTGAGATTCTCAAAGAGCTGCACCCACTTGGTGTGATGGGGCAAGATGCCCGTGTGCAACATATCGGGATTGGTCATGACGATGTGACCCGCCGCCCGGATGGTCTTCCTGGCGCTGACGGGGGTGTCTCCGTCGTAGGTGTGGCTCCGAATGTCTGCTCCGAGGACATCGATCCACGCCTTCATTTCGAGGCGTTGATCCTGGGACAGGGCCTTGGTGGGAAACAGGAACAAGGAACGTGAGTTCGGCTCGTTCAGGGTCTGGTTCAAAACCGGAAGTATGTAGCACAGGCTCTTGCCCGAGGCGGTGGGAGTGGCGATGACGACGTTTTCTTTGGCGTCAATTCGCTCCAGGGCCTCGGCCTGGTGGGAGTAGAGCCGACGAATGCCCCGTGATTTCAGTGCTTCACCGAGATCTGATCTCACGGAAGACGGGATCGGCCTGAACGCGGGCTTTCCCCCTGGAATCGTGATCCAGGCGGTCGTTCGTTCTCGGAACTGGGAGTCCCCTTCAAGACTGTCGAGCAGCTGTTCGAGGTTCATATGGTCTTCCTCCAGATTCCATTTTATACGAACAGGTGTTTGAGGTGCAACGGCCGGCGGAATGACCGTGCAAACGCCGGTGCAGAACAGGCATAGACGGCCAGTGGAAAAGGACTCCGAGAGCATTGTTACCCAATTCCACGGTCCGGCAGCGGTGATTGAGCAACGCTCGGTTCCACGAGAACCGGCGTCGTTCTCTTTGTCCGCATGGGCTTCATGGCTGTGGGTAAGCTACAGAGGATGCTGATCTTTTCGTTCGATCTGGGAGTGAGGCCATTGAAGAGAGTCGCCCGAAGTCGGATCCATGACCGCAAGCCGGTCCAGGAGATAATGCCCAAGCGACTCTGCCCCCGTGCGTTGAGGCGATCCAAGAGGCGCCTTCTTCTCATCGTGGATAGCTGAGAATCCCGTCGCTAGACGACTGCAGGGATGTCCATATCACGACCATCATGGCAAGGCCGCCGTGATCACATACTTTCGTTCCTTCAGTGTGCCGTGTGGTTCAGGGTGCTGTCGTTGACGATGGGTATAGGCGACCAACGGGTGGGCCAAGGCCTTTGATGGACGCCATGCGTTTGCCCTGAAGATGGCTGGTACAAAATAGGTCTGCGTCTCGCCGGATTTTCCGACAAGGGGGTCTGTGCTCGGCAGGCTGCATTGATGCGCATTCGATCCCCCCGCAAAAGCATAGCACCGGTGATCTCTATGAATCGGATTCCACCTTTGGCAAATACCCTTATGGGGCATAATAATAATGAATATCATTATCAGATTGTAGCAAGATGTCTGATTGGCCCTGGGTTTTGCTGGCAATCTCTAGTCTGTTCGGAGTTGTTGAGCAGCTCGCTACACTCAGCTGACAAGATCCGCAGAGATATGCTGGCCAACATCACCTAAACCTGACTCCCTCATGAGCTGTCCATTGCAGTTTACCGCAAAGAAAGTGAATCCAGGTGTTTCACACTCTACTAAGTACTCCCGACAACCGGCGCATCATTATGCCCAATGCCAATCTATCAAACACCCGCCTGATCAACCTGTCCTACAACCCGACCCTGCGAGTGGATTCCCAGTTCGGAGTCGGCTACGGCGACGACATCACCCAGGTCAAGGAGATCCTGCTGGATGTTGTGGATGCTCACGTACTGATCTTCGATGAGCCGGCTCCGGCAGTCACCCTCGGCGAACTGGGCGACAGCGCCGTGGCCTTCAACCTGAGGGTCTGGACGACGCGGGAAGACTACTGGAACATATACTTCGATGTGATGGAGATCGTGAAGCGCCACTTCACGAGGAGGGAATCAACATTCCCTACCCCCAGATGGACGTGCATCTGGACCAGTAGCAAGCAACACACCCACCGGTTTCACGCCCGGGTGGACTCCAGGTTAGAAGTCCACCCGGGGCATGTGAGCGCCCTGCAGTATTGGATCTACGTCCCCATGTTCCCACCTGGCCTGCAAGGACCGTGACAGGCCAGCCCTTCACGGTCTGTGGTCACTCGAAACCGGCGCACAGCAAGTTTTCCACTACGCTGTTCAGCGAAGCCTCCTCCAGTCCGGTATGATGCGAGCAAACTCCTCTTGAAAGGCAGGTTTTCTCTCGTTGTCTCTCTTTATCCGCCCTGCTAGTTCCTCCCATCGCGGCCTGTTACCGAGTATGTTCAGCATTAAGTGACGAATCTTAAGTAGGATATCTGCCTGGGCAGCGTATTCGCCTCTCGGTGCAGTGATTCCAACCCGGCGCAGACCTTTCATGTAAAAGTCCAATACTTGCTCCGGAAAATGCGGTTGCAGGGTGTCGGCGATCTCGAGTAGATGTGAATCGCCCAGGGAGAAACTGCCCGCCAGGAAACTGCATTCATCGAACAGCTGTGCAGCCCGGTGCAGATCTCCTCGCTCGAGGTGAATACGGATCTGATCCGCCCGGCGGGCCTCTGAAACGAGCTGCAATATCCGGGACTCGTATTCCTGCCACTCGACCCCTGAGCACAGCTTTCTGAAGTCGCGGTATCTTTTGAGTGTCAAGGGTTGCGCTGCCAGGCGGGTGAATTCCAGCTGCAGGTACTGCTGTCGGTCTCCGGATTCACGTGCCTGCTGCGCCAGAAAAGAGCGGAGACCATCCAGTGCTCCCTTGCCCTTCTCCAGGCCCTCCTGGACCAGCCGCACGGCCTGCTTCTCATCTCCCCGCTCCTGATAGAACTCGGCCAGGTCCAGGTAGTCAGAACCATAATTCAACCTGGCGCAGCGCAGGCGAAGGTATTGCTCGTCGTCTCCAATCTGTCGATAGGTTCTCATCGCCCGCTGTCGGCTCCAGCTATCGAGCTGTTCGAATCGCCGTGCCAGGGCTCGAAGGTCATCGTCTGTATAACACGTGGCGAAGGCCACCTCGTACAGGCAATCGTCCATGCCGGAATTGCGGTCTTCTATGTAACCGAGAACTTCATCCCGCAACGTCTCGCGTGCCTGAGAGCTCACGCCGTTATTCCCCAGGTGCTCCGACAGGTCGTCCAGTTGACACGCAACGCGGTATTCCTGCTCGTAAGGACCGCCACCGAGCTGATGCAGCTGCTCAAGATCAGGTTCAAGGCTCCACCACCGGGTGATGGCTTCCTCATCTGCTACCGCGTCCTCCCGGCCTGCAATCACATCAGGGAAATAATCCTTAAGGTAGCCAAGACACTTCTGTCGCAGCTGGGGTCCACCAGAGTCAACCAATAGCATTATGATGCTTCGCAGCACAGATGGTCGTGCCTGATCGAGCAGCTGCACCAGGACATCACCATCTTCGGGCTCATCAGTGAAATCTGGCACGATCACCACTCCTTCCGATTACTTGCATGGTGGACAGGGATTAGCGTGCCGCCGGTGACCTGGAGACCACGAATGACAACCACATCACAGAACGTTTCGCAGACTCCCGGTGCAGTGCCGTCGGGATCTGAATCCAGAGTCCAGGGAGGCCGGATGGCCTTAAACCCACCTGGTACATGGTGCCACGCACACACTACGATCCCCTCCGCCACCCTCTCTTGTTTCGGTTATTACCCCATGGTCAGTCATGGGACCCATCCTACGTCGGCAAGTTCTCATCGGGACGAGGAGGACTTCCCCAGTTGCCTCGCACGCCCCTGCCACCATGGGGCTATCGCGCACCCCGCCATGAGTGAACACCCCTCTCCGGCAGACGCGATGTCCATTCCACTTCCGCCTGGGGAGGTGGCCGGCATCAAGATCGTTCTCCCTTTCGAAGCCCCCGCGTTTGTCCACTCTGGTTCGCCAGTTCACCGAATCTTTTGCTGTAGCCCTGGCAGGCCTGTATCGTGGTGAACGTGCCCCCGCTGTCTGGGTATACTCCACTCGAGAAGAGGATATCACTCCCCTTATCAGACCACAATGATGCTCCATAATGGCACTACGAATGATACGATTTCGTGGACCGCCTTGGTCTTCTATGCAGGGCCAACCGTGCAAATCCGTCCATTGCCCACGGGCGAGCTAATGCTGTAGCATGTACAAGTTACAGTCGTGGTCCACCCGTTACAAGCACACCACCGCCACAGGAGCCATGCATGAGGAACCACCGGCAGGCCGGATCATCTCCGCAATGTCTCCGATATGGGAGGACCCCCATTGACACATTTAGTGGGACAAGGTCCCTTGCCAGACCTGACGCTGTAGTATTAGGAGCTGACAGGAGAGGGGGAAGGATTCGGATCCGCTCCGGCGAACGCCCTTATGGTAGCTTGCCGTCTTGTACGTTGCACTGTTTTCAAAGGCTTGGGGGGA
>SKXF01000114.1 GCA_007128555.1 Clostridia bacterium
CGTGCCCATAGAATAAACGGGAGCACTTGCCTCAGCTCCCCACCGTGAGGTGTCGGCTGAGGCAGGTGCTCCTGCTCATGCGGTCTTCTCCAGGGTCAGGTCTCCGATCCTTGCCCGAGCGATTCGCCTGCAGCCAGGGCTGCCGCAATGTGCATCTCACGGGTCTGTCGGGTGACAGCAAGGGTGGCCACGCGTTTCATGTCCATCCATTTCACGAAGTAATCATCAAGGACTACAGCTGCCTGAACAGCGCCATTGCCGCTGCCCCCCGCTGCAGCGATGCCAACCACCGGCTTGCCCTTCAGCGGAGATGTCGCTCGGATCGGGTAGTGACTCCTGCGCAAACGATCCAGAAATACCTTGGCGCTCTCACTGAGGTCCCAGAAGTAGACCGGAGAAGAGAACACCAGGCCATCAGCCTGGAGGATCTTCTCCCTGAGGACGGCAAAGTCGTCATCCAGGGTGCATTCCTCGGGGCCGGGTTCGCCCCGGTCTGCAAAATGGTGTCCCCAGCCGCTTCCGCAGGCCTTACATGGGTGGATATTGAGGGTGTTCAGGTTCACCAGTTCAACCTGGGCCCCCTTGTTCTCGGCACCGTCAAGGGCTGCCCTGGCTAGGGTGGCGGTCAGGCCATCTTCATTCGGGCTGCTCTGGATTGCGAGTATCTTCACAGTATATGCCTCCCCTATATGTGGTACTGCATTCTTTCGCGATGCGCTGTCTTATTCCTACCTTCCTTCTCAGGGTTGGTCTCTCCCTGAACGCTTCGAGGAGGTCTCGCAGATGCCCCGAGGAAGATCGGTAGGGATTGCCTGGGGTAGCAGTGGGTGCTTGCCGGAGTCACCGGACGGGTGTATGCGAGCCATTACTGCGGTGATTTGACACCCATCTCTGCCGCTGTAGGTCATCCGGGCCGCTGTGGATCTCCCCTCGGCTCCGGCGGGAACGTTGGCACTCGGCAGGGTATATGTGTCCTGGTCAGCGAAGTGTGCACGTTCCATGGTCTGCCGGTTGCCGTGTTCGGTTCTACTCCCGGGTGCATCAGGATTTCGGGAGGCGTCCGCAGCGGCGATCCAGCCGTTTGGGTCTTCCCTGGGGGGTCTGTAGAAAGGCGACCAACCCGGGCAACACCCTCGATCTGGGTTAGCCAGTACAGGCACGGTCATCATGGACTGCAACCCGTCTGACCCGCTAGATGAGCTTTTTCGTATCCTGCGAAGATGGCTTGGTTAACACTCCGTTGGTTCCCCCTGGCGGCCGCTCCCTGACGGCAGGAAGGGGGCGACATCTGGCGAACCATCATCTATCACGACAAAGCATATACGACAGGGGGCAGTTGTGATGCACGATCTTTCGGGTCAATTGCACCGACTTTGCGATGAGGAGCCTTATGATGTGATCTGGTACCTGAAGAACCTAGCGACCGGTGAAGTGGTTGAACGAAATGCCGAGGAGGTTGTGCCTTCAGCGAGCACGCGTAAGATCGCCATCTTGATGGCGGCTCTGAAACAGGTGAACGAGGGACGGTTATCGCTGGACCAGCCTATCACCATGGAGGCCAGGTATCAGAACAACAACTCGGGTACCTTCCAACACCTCCGCCCCGGATTCACGATCACGCTGCAGGATGTACTGACCATGATGATCATCGTCAGTGACAATACCTGTACCGGGACGGTGGCAGATATCGTGGGTCTTGACCAGGTGAACGATCTGTGCCGGAGTATCGGAATGGTTGGGACAACCCATAGGCAGGGGATTCCCAGTGGTCTGTATCCCGATCACCCCGTTGAGATGACCAATGCCACCACCCCGCGCGACCTCGGCATCTTGCTGGATGTTATCCTCAGGGGAACGCAGGATGCGGAGGCGGCAGCAAGCCTTGGGTGCACACCCCATCTGTGCGAGTTGGGGATCAATATCCTGAGCTGGCAGAAACTGCGCGCGAGGCTGCCTTTTATGCTACCCCACGGTACCCGGGTTGCTCACAAGACGGGAACGGGGGCACGCAACATAAACGATGCGGGTATCATATATGGCTCGCAGGACAGGCCCCTGTTCATTCTGACGGTCCTGACCGACGGTGTGCCCACGGGCGACCTGCCAGGCGGCATGCCCGGCTATGCCTCTGCCCAGCGCCTCATATCCCGAATGGCACGCCTTTGCTACGATCACATGAATGAGTGAGGGAGGGATGGATTCCAGGTGAGCGCTATCGTGTTTGAGCAGGGGCACGCAGGTTACCCCGGGTTTGAATGGATGTCTGATGCACCGGTATAGTACCGAGATGACCAACTCGCCGCCGGCCCTGTGGATCTGACGCCATCCTAGCCACAGGATGATCAGCCCACCCAGCATTACAGTGCTCTGCTGGCCCCAGGTTGATGCCGAAATAATCGGCGAGCAGGTAGATGGTCGGGGGGAATCCATACATCTCGGGAGTGCACGACGTGAATCAAGACCACTATCCAGAGACTGTAGTCATAGATAACCGGCTATTCCTCCTCTACCTGTTGCCTCTTATACGTCATCACGGCCGTAGGTCTGCCGCAGCTTACAGTGGAATGCTTTGCATCGGTGTGCCCGTGCACCTTTCTGGTGTGCACGGGCACAGGGTGTGAAGGCGATTCCTATGCGAGCTTGTAACCTGCCTCGCGTACGGTTGCTACGACGTCATCCTGGCAGAGCTCTGCGTCAGACTGCACCGTGACCGTTCCGGTCTGAACACAGACCTGTACGTCATTTACTCCGTTGAGGGCTTCGAGTGCAGTTTTCACCCTCATCGCACAATGTTGACAGGTCATGCCATTTACACGGTAGGTTGCTTTATGTCCGTTGGAACCGTGGGAGCAACAGGGCATCATTCGGCACCTCCTCCCGAGCCGTAAGATCATCAGTATATATCCTTATATACCCCACCGGGGTATTCTCTATCATGTATTGTATTGTGATGGTGAGCGCTTGTCAAGAAATCTGGCGACTTCCTTGGAGGCCAGACGGGAACACCCAGATTTGCCAGGCAACGTCGGTTCTCGCTTATGAACGATAGCCGGTGGGCCTGAACATGAACGATGATTTCCTGGGGGGAGATCCTTGCGAGTGGCGATGACCTGGTGACGGTTGGCGAGCTTCGTGAACTCAGCGCCATCACCTTGATGAAAAACCATGCAACCAAAGATCCTGGTGTGCTTTCGGTCAATATCTCGCGCTGGCGCTGGCACTGTGCAATACCCCAACCCCGCAAATCAACCAGTTAGTCTGGTCGGAGAGGCATTGCTGTGTTATCATTGAACTAAAGGTAACGAAATAGATGCTTGGGGGAGCTGCAGATGCTGAGAGGGAAGGCAAGCCTTCCGACCCCTGGAACCTGATCTGGGTAATGCCAGCGCAGGAAACGTGTCCGATTTCTCGCATCCGCTGTTCATGCAGCGGTTTTCATTTTGTCACACCGTGTACTTCCCCCGCAAAAGGAGGAGACGTATGGACAACAAGAAGGTACTCATACTCGTGGAGTCGGCTGTGGTTATTGCGATGGCCCTGGCTTTGAGCCAGATGAGGCTGTTCCGGTTGCCCCAGGCGGGCTCGGTCACTCTGGCTATGGTTCCCCTGGTAGTGCTGGCATACCGTCGGGGGGCGAAGGCCGGCCTCATGGCGGGCATAGCTCTAGGGTTGCTGCGGTTGACCCTGGATGCCTACGTCGTTCACTGGGCCCAGTTCCTACTGGACTACCCGCTCGCTTTCGGACTCGTCGGGCTGGCCGGTTTTTTCCCTAATCGCAAGTTCCTCGGCGTCGTGGTGGGCTATCTCGGGCGTTTGCTCTGTCACTTCGCTGCCGGATTCGTGTTTTTTGCAGAGTTCGCGCCGGAGGGAACTCCCGTGGCGGTGTACGTCTTCATGTACAACATCTCGTTCATTTTGCCCGAGGCGATCATAACCTTCGCCGTTCTGTACTGGCTGTTTCCGCGCCTGCAAGAGGCGCTTCCCACAAACAGGGACGCCCGCTGAATCTCCGGCCGCTTCAGGTTGATCCTGGAGCGGCGACTCATATTCGGCTGCAGGACCTGGACCGGATTCCGACTGCAACTCAGACCGCGTTACAGGGTGGGGTGCGTGCATGCAGAAAGATGTGCTTTATCTTCACTACGGAGCTCAATGCCCGGGCTACCGCTACATGGGAGAGCAGGGACAGAATCTGGCCGCGGTGCTGGGACGGCCCTACAGGTGGATCGACGTGGCCCGGCGACCCGAGTATGCTGAGAGGCATTCCATGTTCTTCCCGGGGATGATCGTTATAGACGACTTCAGCCTGGTGTATCCCGGCCGGGTGGATCAGATGCTGGACAGTTACCGTCGTCGGGGCCCGATTCCAGGAGAGATGCATTGGGTGGCGAAGCCCCAGGTGGAGCCTGATGAGATTCTTCCCCTGGTTCCTGGGCGGGCAGATGAGGCGGCCTCCATCTGCATCAAGGGAACGTCCTGCGTACAAGACAAGAAGAACTGGCTCAGAATAGAGGCCAGGGAGCTGGTCGGAGGCGAAGTTGGATACCTCGGGCGAGTTGGAGGGCGGGCGGTGGCCGCAGTGGAGTTCGTTCGGGAGGATCGGGTTCCCTACCCCCTTGGCCGAAGGTCCGAGGGTTCAATCTTTGTTACCTGCCTGTACGGTGTCGCTTCGGCGCCGGAGGACTATCGTCTTGCCCTCCTGATGGCGTTGAAAGGGCGAGCACGGGACCTGGGTTACCGAAGGATTCGTGCTGTCACCGGCAATGAGACGCCCTATCCTAACGGTCCATGGACGACCTTTGAAGCGGCAGGGTTCCAGAGGGGACCTTTCCTGGGGAGAGCTCTACTCCGGCATCGTCACGAGGACATGTACCTGGTTTTGCTTGATCTCAATGGGGAAAGCGGAAGTGCCCGATGATTTCCCACCGGGTGAGACAGTCTTCTTCCCGGGTGACGGAGCTATTGTGGATGACCAGGGGGCGTCCGTGTCGGTTTGTGCGGTCCGATACGATCCCGGTGTGCTGGCTTCCATCCGGGAACCTCCAGTAGACAATGTCGCCATGTCTCCACTGATCGGTCCGGTCTGGATCGGTGGTCAGTTCCAGGCCGTAGCGTTTTAGAAAGGTGATCTGGTTCTGGGTCCTGCGATGGTCGATGTTTGGATCGGGCTCGGTGAGGCCCCAGGCCTGGGGGTAGACGTCAAAATGCTCCCGCATGTCCTCGTGGATGAGGACCTGGAGGTCGTATCCGCCTGCCCGGAGGGCGCGGATGATGACATCGGTGCACGCCCCTCGATCTGCGGGAATATCCCCGCCTGGATACTGTAGGCTGTAGTATCCGGCGTCGTAACGGACGCCCGCCACTACCTCAGCGCGAGCCCCAAGAAGAATGAAATCCTCGGTCTTGAGATCTTCTCGAGGTATCAGTTCCACAGGAGATGGTTTCTTTGTTACGTCTGGAATCTGGCTCCACAGGGGAATCGTCAGCAGGGCAACGGTCAGCAGTGCCAGTATGAGCAGCAGTCTCCCTGATGTCACCCCAACGCCTCCAACCTAGCTGATCTAACTCCATATTAACGCCCCCCGGTTCTCCGTGCCAAGGGGAAATCGCTACCAGGCTACGGTACCGTTGATCAGACATGGATGTTATGCTGGGCCATGTGACCATGGATATGTCCGGTGGTGCTTTGTGCCGTACCGCCATACAGGTCCGGAAACCAGGTTGATGAGGTCCGTTCTCTCAGCGTGAACGATGAACGTGAGTCTCCTGCCGTACTGGTGGGCGGTGAGTGCATTGCGTACCACCTGATACACGGGTAAGAACCTGCCAATACTTTCCGAGAAGATGGGGACATATAGAGTGTTTCCTGACATGTTCGACCGGAGGCTTTCTCCAGAAAATAGAATAGCGCATAAGTTTTTTAAATTGTAGACTTGTTTAGGCATTTCCTTTTAGCCAGAAGGAGTGTGTTGTGATCTGTGAACAGACAAGAGCCATTGATAACTACAGGCTGGAACGGGTGCTGAAACCGGGTGCTGAAACATGGGCTTCGCCTGTGCCAGTTCTCGAGATCGCAGAGTACAGCCGTCAGCCGTGGCAATGGTCTCTGGGTGAACACGGGGAGAGCATCCAGCAGCAGATCAAAAATGTCGGATGGTGCGGTCCCTTGCATCATAAAAACATTGGCTAATGCAAAAACTCACGGAATAACCAATTAAACCCCCGCCCCGTATCGCCTGTGGGGGTTTATTATCCCCCAGAGGGGGATGAAGTTGGGTTAGGAGGTAGTCATAATCGCAGAGCGAATACGTATTTTGCGCAGCAGTGAGTTCATGATCACCCTGGCCTACCTACTGATTTTGATCGTGTCCGGGTTCTTCTATGGCTTCACGGACGGTTTGATGACCGATATGATTCGTATCATTTCTCAGCCCGGAGTGTTGATCACAGACTTCTTTGTGGTTGGCAGTATCGGAGCCGCCTTGGTGAATGCGGGTCTGGTAGGAATCGCCGGGTTATTATTATCTTTATACGCCAAAGTCCCAATCAAGGGCTATATCATTGCAGCCGTTTTCACCATGGCTGGGTTCTCTTTTATGGGCAAGACCATTGTTAACATTTGGCCGATCTTTCTGGGAGTGTGGGTGTATGCCATCGTTCAAAGGGAAACCTTCAAACTTTACATCCTCAGCGCGCTGTTTGGAACGGCCCTGGCACCTATCGCCTCTAGCGTTGCCTTCGGACTGCGATTGGGGCCGTGGGTGGGGCTTCTGTTCGGGGTGATTGGCGGCTTCCTGGTGCCTCCATTAGCGGGTCATTTTCTGGCTACCCATCAAGGACTTAACCTTTATAACATCGGTTTTACTGCGGGCTTCATCGGCACTCTTCTGGCGGGATTTTTCCGGGGTTTTGGGGGCACGAAGGAACTGGCCTTCATCTGGGGAGTGGGGTTTAATGAGATCTTGGTTCTACCTCTGATCCTCTATCTTCTATCAATGATTGTGATCGGTATCATCTATTGCAGGGGGGATTGGACGGGCCTAAGAGAAATACATAAGATGACCGGCGCTCTGGTTTCGGATTTTGTTTCAGAAGGCGGACTGGGAGCTACATTGATCAACATGGGACTCGTCGGGTTGATGGGTGCTTCTTACGTGATTCTTGTGGGCGGTGATCTAAATGGCCCGACACTCTCGGGAATTTTTACCATCGTTGGTTTTGGTGCCTTTGGTAAGCATACGAGGAATATCCTTCCCATAATGGTAGGCGCAGCCCTCTCACTGCAGGTCTTCCACTGGGAAGCTGCGGCGGCTGGACCGATTCTGGGGGTCTTGTTTGGTACCACCCTGGCTCCCATTGCGGGTTCCTTTGGGGTTGCTGCAGGTTTAGTGGCAGGCTTCCTCCACATATCTATGGTAATGAATGTTGGCTATTTGCACGGGGGAATGAACCTCTATAACAACGGCTTTGCGGGTGGTATTGTGGCGACGTTGATGGTAGGAGTCCTCAAGAACTTCAATGATAAGATCAGCGATGAGTAAGCCTGTGGAGGTGAGACATGTGGCATCTGAATGGCGGAAACTCAGAGGCATTCTCGATGAGTTGCTCGGCAATGCTTTTCAGGCAGGTGCGACGGTTCTGGAATCTAGGATTGAGGATCAGGGGGATCGAGTGATCGTCTATGTGAAGGACAACGGCCATGGAATGTCCAAGGAGATTCTCGACAAGGCGAAGAAACTTCTTTCCTATCCTCGCCGACACGAGCTGGAAGAATACTATGGAAATCTAGCGGGAAAGAGTGTGAAGAGCTCCGGGCTCTCTATTGTGGGGATGATGTCCGACGAATACACCATCGAATCCGAGAGAGGTAAGGGGACCGAGGTCTCTGTCATCATCCATAAATCGTCCCCAAGTGAACCAGACAGCTATGGGAGTTAATGGGGGAGATCTTCTGGGCATCCACGTAATGGCCCTGTCCGGGGAAGTTCCTGCGTAGTATACACAGAGGCACAGAGTCAGAAGGAATGGGGCCAGGGCATGGGAATTATTGGCGTGTTGCGAGGAGGGGCCTCTTGTGAGGAGGGGCCTCTTGTGAGTTTGAACATCGATGAGGTTCCTTCAGTTCCAGGGCTGACAGAATGGCATGCTAGGGATCATGTTCGAGCAAGTGCCGGACGACTTGGGTTGGCTTGTCCATGAAAACTCTGAGCAACCGCTTCCACTGTAGGGGTCAACGGTTAGCCGGTCCCCTGACAATTGCAATGCACCTGTCAGGGGTCGTCTCATGCTGACACCAGGCATCGTACTCCGGAAGCCGCAGACAAATGCATGCGATGCAATACCTGGGAGAGGCCAGACATGAATGAGGAGATAGCCGTCTTCCTGAAACGGGTTTATAGGGACAAGCGACGCCGTGGCCTGCGTAAACTACAGATCAAGCATCTCCTTGAGATTGTAAAGTTTGCCTGTTTGGATTGTCGATCGATCGACCAGACGAAACCGAGGAGTTCACGAGCTACAGCGACAATAGCCTTGCGCGTCAATTTTGTTGACCGGATCGCGAGCATGGATACTGCGTGCGTGAGGGTTGCTCCGTTCATCACCGGTAAGCCATTGGCGCAGGTCGAAATACTGCCCGGAAATGCCCCTCATCAGGAGTGCATTCCACCGACTGCATCGGCAACATCGTCAGGATGAGTCCAAGATCACCTCACCGCTCATGATTCAGCACATACAGGTGAGCCCAAAGAACCACTTCCAGAGGCCACCTTGCATTGGTGCTGATACGGCTACCCGTCAGCCGCTCACTGTCGCCTACAGCATCTCAGCGTGAGAAGGTTCGCATGGCTGTTGCGACCACGCGCCTGAGCGTGAAGGTACGGGCCGTGCCCCCAGTTTCTTTCACTGAAGCTGCAGGGTGCCTCGCACCTGGGCCGCGCTCTTCTGCGCGCGGTCGATCAGGGTCTCGACGCGGCTTCCTTTCTGCTGCGGCGCCTGTGCTTCAGCGAGGATCAATCTCGCCGGTCTCCGTCCAGACAGCTCCAACCTGTCAATGTTGGCGCTGCTCCGAACTGCCCCGATGAACGCGCATGCGTCGCTGAGCGCAGGGCAACGGATTACCAGGGGATGATCAGAGCTGACGGTGTAGGAGAGATCCTCCTCTACTAGATCCCACAGGGGTGCCTCGCAGGGGATGCCTTGGCTGCTTGTCACCGTGATGTAGTACATGTTCAGCCTCCTCAAATGTTTTGATCTTGCAAACATTATATTAAGTGATTACTTCATAGATGTCAAGTCAATAATACAGATTAATAATATGGACATTAATTTAAGTCAACCTATCAAGGGATTCGGTTTGGCCATGCTTTGTATCGCCAACAGATCGAGATCGATGGGTTCATGGGTATCGGTACTATGGGGTGGCGCACGAACGTGACGCTTGGTCAACTCAGGGTGGTTCGCAGCTGGACCTCGGGCCGGGGCATGATCCCGCAGGGCTCCGGGATATGCGGTGCCCTGCGAGATCACCTGTGAGAGATACGAGGATGTTGTGCCCGAAGAGGCGAAAGGTCCTCTTGTTGCGAGGGGTGATGCGCTCCATGCGGACGGAGGCTTTCTTGCCTACCGGATCACGGGGTGTATGCTCCGCACTCGGATCGGACCCGGTCCGCATACAGGTCGATTAACCTGCGGGTTACTTCCCCTGCGGCCCCATCCGCAACGGGCTGTCCATCCAATGCTACGATGGGGATGATCTCGGCCACGCTTCCGGTTATGAAGACTTCTTCCGCAGCCCGGAGCACCTCTGGCGTGTAAACTTCCTCGGAGAAGTGGATTCCGTTTTCACGGCAGAGCTCGGCGATGACCGATCGGGTGATCCCTGGCAGGATGTTGACCAGGGGATATGTTCGAATGACCCCCTCGGAGACGATGTACACACTCGTGTTGGATCCCTCCGTGACCATACCGTCCCGTATCATGATGGCCTCGTATGCTCCCTGTTCCCTCGCCTGCTGGCAGGCGAGGACATTGGGAAGCAGGGCGGTGGATTTGATGTCACAGAACTGGTACCGCAGATCAGCGGTGGTGATGGCCGTTTTGCCCCGTAGTCTCTCTTCCCGTGGCACGGGTTCGTGGGGTTTGACCATGACCAGTACGGTGGGTTCCGCTGAGACGGGAAAGGGGTGATCCCTGGGAGCCCTGCCCCGGGATACCTGGATGTATGCCATGGCTTCGGGGGTTTGGTTTCTGCTGACCAGTTCCTCGATGATGGTGGCAAATTCCTCGCGCGCCACACCATAGTCGAGACGAATCAGGCCCGCGCCCCTTTCCATTCGGGCGAGGTGCCGATCCAGCGTGAAGGGAACTCCGTTGTATATTCGCGTGACCTCGTAAAGGGAATCGGCAAAGTTGAAGCCGCGGTCCTCGACGTGGATGAAAGCGTCCTCCAGTGGAAGGTATTTCCCATTGAGGTAAACGGTCTGTATATTCATGTACACACTCCTTTCTGAATCATTAAGGTACCAGTTATAGACCTGGGGGCCTCATTCCTTCCCCATAGCCAGAAATTCATCAGGGGGAGGTTTCGCCTGCGGGGGATCTGTCCCTCCCCCTCACGGTGTTCTTCCGGGCTTGCACCGGGTGAGTCACCCTGCTGCTCCAGAGAGTGGTGCCCTGAGAGCCAGGCCTCTGCCAGCGTTCGCAATACAGAGGATGGTTACCCGGATGCCTGCTCCACGGGAGACGAAGACATCTCCATGCAGCGACTACGACCACGGCATCGAGTGGCCTATGGTCAGCGGATTGGGCTGGCGATGGCAGGGACGAATAGGGAATAATCAGGGTCGAGAGCAGCGCTACTTCTGTTGCTGTAAGGTTGGACAGTGATCAGCGCATGAGCTGTTGATCGCGTTTCAAGGATCTGCCGGGGAGGTGCACGAATGAGTATCTTGTTCAAAAGCGGTACGATTGTCACGATGTCTGCAGGTTGGGATATCATCTGGGATGGATCTTTGTACGTTGCCGGCGACAGAATCGTTGAAGTAGGAAAGACGGCTGACCTCGTACCGAAGTACGAGGCGAAGGCGGACCGGGTCGTGGACGCCACGCACAGGGTACTCTATCCGGGACTATTGAACATACACTGCCACTCGACGCTGCTGGCCTGTCGTGGACGGGCTGAGGATGCTAGTAACTGGGATGCCATCTGGGGGATCATGGCAAGCATCAGTGAGGCCATGACCCCGGAGGACGCCTACATGGCGTCGATGCTCGCGCACGTTGAGATGCTCAAGTCCGGAGTGACGACCGTCGTGGACAGTGGGAGTCATATGATCAGGGCCGGCGATGCCGCTGTGGACAGCGGCATCAGGGCTTTCTTGCACCAGGCGTTCAGGGATGCAGATCCGGTGAAGATCAGGGAACAGGGCATTTATGAGTACATCCCCTCAATCGGTGACCAGGGACTGCAGAGAGCCGTTGAGCTCGTGGAGAAGTTCCAGGGTCAGGATGGAGGACGTATTCAGTGCCTGGTGGGTCCCCATGCCACCGACGTTTGCTCTCCGGATCTTCTGCAGAGGGCCCGGAAGGAGGCCGATCGCCTGGGTGTTGGGGTGACCATTCACCTTGCCCAGAACGATGTTGAGCCGCAACAGTGCAAGGATGCCTGGGGTGACAGGCCTGGGCGCATGTTGGAAAAGGCGGGGTTTCTCGGGCCCGATTTCATCGGGGCACATGCCATCTTTCTCAACGATGAGGACATTGCCGTCCTTGCGCGGAACCACTGCTCCGTGTCCCACAATGCCCAGATCAATGCAAAGCGAGCGCACATAGCCCCGGTATCTGACATGATCACGGCAGGGATCAACGTGGGCCTCGGGACGGACAACATGTTCTATGACATCGTCGAGGTGATGAAAGTGGCTCAGATCGTCTGGCGTTTGCGGGGCGGTGATCCCACCCAGCCCACGCCGCAGACGGTCATGGAGATGGCATCGATCAACGGTTCCAGGGCACTCGGCATGCAGGACCAGGTTGGCTCCCTTGAGGCGGGCAAACTGGCCGACGTCATCATGGTTAATTACCGGCGACCCAGGTACACGCCGCGGGTGCAGGAGAACGTGATCTCCAACTTCGTCCACTTTGGAACGAGCAACGATGTCGAGATGACCATGGTCGGGGGACGCATCCTGGTGGAGGACTTCAAATACGTCGGCGGCGACGAGGAGGCCATTGTGGACCAGGCTCAGCAGTCCGGGACAGAGGTCTGGGCGAGGGCCAGGGAACACTGGAGCCGCCGCACGGCGAGGAGCAAGAGGTAGAAGTTCGGGTTCATCGATGCATCTCCGTGGTTGCTGCATTGCATGGCGAGTTGACGGGCTCTGAGGATCACAAGCACGTCCTCCTTTCACCTCGAAGATCGCAGGGACTGCATTTGCCATGGTGGCTTCTTCTGATAGAATGACCGGGAACTGATTATATGGACGAGGGAGAGTTCGATGCCAGATCGTGCAATTCTTGTGAGGGTTTCCGATGAGTTGGGTCATCCCCTTTCCGGGGTCAATCGGGCTGCGTCGCTTCTGGATGAGGGCAACACGGTCCCCTTTATTGCTCGCTATCGCAAGGAAGCAACCGAAGAAATGGATGAGAAACTGCTGCGGGCCCTGGACGAGCGGTTGACCTACCTGCGTGGATTGGAGGGGCGCAGAAAGAGGATCCTGGCCCGAATTGAGAGCCAGGGCAAGTTAACTGAAGCGTTGGCGGAGGCCATTGCGACAGCGGAAACGCTGCAGCACCTCGATGATCTGTATCTTCCCTTCCGCCCCAAGCGTCGGACCCGGGCTGCCGCGGCCCGGGAGCTGGGATTGGAGCCGCTGGCCCAGAGGATGGTCGCCCAGGAGGACGTCGAGGGTGATCCCGTTGAAATAGCAGAGTCACTGGTCCCAGGGGATTCAGAACTGTCGGCCGAGGAGGCCCTGTCCGGCGCAGGCGATATACTCCTGGAGTGGGTTTCCGAGAACGTTGAGGTGCGAACGGGTCTGCGCCAGCTCATGTGGAGAGAAGGGGTCATGATCGCCCAGGAAGATGAAGCGGGACCCTCTCCCTACGACATGTATTGCGATTTTTCCGAGTCGGTCAGTGGGCTACCCCCGCACCGAATCCTTGCCATCAACCGTGGTGAACGGGAGGGTTTTCTCAAGGTAAAGGTGCAGATCCCCGAGGACCGGGCCCTTGATATCCTGAAGAGGCAGTACCTGGCTGGGGACTCCATCTGGCATGAACATGTGCAGGCGTCGCTGGTGGCCGCCCTGAAACAGAGATTGCAGGGCGCCATGGCGAGGGAATGCCGCCGGACCCTGACGGAGCGCGCAGAGGCCCATGCCATCGAGGTGTTCGGCCGAAACCTGGCCCAGCTTCTGATGCAGGCTCCCATACGTGGTCGCGTCGTCATGGGAATCGATCCTGCCTTTCGCACAGGATGCAAGGTGGCCGTGGTGGACCCGGCGGGGAACGTCATGCACACGGGTGTGATCTATCCCCATCCGCCGCAGAAGAAGCTCGCCGAATCGAGGGAGCGGATTCGCAGCTGGATTACCCGTTTTGCCGTCGATGTGATTACCATAGGCAACGGGACGGCTTCGCGGGAGACGGAGCAGGTGGTGGCCGACCTGATTGGAGAATGCGAACGGACTGTTCACTATGCTGTGATTGATGAGGCCGGGGCCTCGGTTTACTCTGCGTCGGAGTTGGCTGCCGATGAGCTGCCGGGCCTTGATGTCTCGCTGCGGGGGGCAGTATCCATCGCACGCCGGATCCAGGACCCCCTGGCAGAGCTGGTCAAGATCGATCCCCGTTCCATGGGGGTGGGGATGTACCAGCACGATATGGCCCAGGCGAATCTGGTGGAGGCGCTGAACACCGTAGTTGAGTCCTGTGTCAATAGGGTGGGAGTGGATGTGAACACGGCTTCGGTGGCCCTGTTGACCTTCGTATCCGGGTTGGGCCCGGGACTGGCCGCCAGCATCGTGAAGTGGCGGAAGGATGAGGGCGTCTTCCGCACCCGGAAGGACCTCCTTGATGTTGCGGGCATGGGGCCCAAGACGTTTACCCAGGCAGCAGGTTTTCTGCGGGTCACCGATGGCCAGAACCCCCTGGACAACACCTGGGTGCATCCCGAGTCCTACGATGCTGCCCGCACGATCCTGCAGCAGGCAGGGCAGGATGAGGCCCAGTTGGCCCGGGACCAGCAGGTTGTTGGGCGGGCGCTGGAGGACCTGGATCCCTCACAGATGGCGGAGCTTGTGCAGGTGGGATTGCCCACCGTTCGGGACATCATCGCCTCCCTTCAACGTCCAGGGCTAGACCCCCGACAGGACATGCCTGCGCCCATCCTCCGCACAGATATTCTGAGCATTGAGGCTCTCGAACCCGGACAGGTCCTGCTCGGGACCGTTCGCAACGTGGTGGATTTCGGTGCCTTCGTGGATATTGGGGTGGGACGGGATGGCCTTGTGCACATCTCCGAAATGAGCAACCGGTATGTTCGGGATCCCAATGATGTTGTGGAAGTCGCCGATGTGGTGACGGTCCGGGTGCAGGATGTGGACCTGGAGCGCCAGAGGATCGCTCTTTCCATGAAGGACTTCTAAACACGGTGTTTCCGATGAGGGAGCCTCTTTCGCACCATCGAAAAGGGCTCCCCCAAGAAGGTTGGTCATGCCCCTTGTTGATGCCAGTTTCAGGACCGCTACCCATGTTCCCTGGTGGCAAATCAGGGCATGTCGCGACGAGTGATCATCGTGCCGTTGCTGCATGATACACGACGCACCGATCCAGATGACTCAGGATCTTCAACATGGCCCTGTCCCGACCTGATAGATGCCTTTGTTCCTCCGTTCGTAAGTAGGAATGCTTCGCAGTCGCCTATTCCTGCCCGTGGAAGGTTTTAGGGTCATGTTGGCGAAGGTACTACCATGGGGAAGGGGGACGCATCTTGTCGAAACGCAGGTTGGCGATCGTGGACGACAACCGCGCCCTGGTGACCATCCTGGTTGAGTTTTTCCAGGTTCATGGTTTTGATGTCGTGGGCTTTGATGGAATAAGCCATATTGAACAGCTCGCCGAGGCAGGACCGGATGTGGTGATGCTTGATTTACTCATGCCTC